>JACQPO010000229.1 GCA_016207545.1 Methanobacteriota archaeon
GCGCGCATGGGACACGGCCTTCTTTACCCTTTTGTCGCGGACGGATGAAAACGAACTTGCATACGTGTCGTTCCTTGCCCAACGTTGAAATAGGATTCCCTCGATGGGGAACGCATGGCCCGGCGCGCACGACGGTTCGCTCGCGACCTGGGCATGGCGCTCCGCCTGCCCCGGACGGCGACCGCGATCGTGGACCTCCTCGTGCGCACCTCCCGCCGGCTCTCCGTGCGGGAGATCGTCGAACGCGTCCAGATGAGCGAGCGGTCCGTCCGCGGGAGCCTCTCCCTCCTCATCCGGCGGGGCGTCCTCGAGCGGCACGGGATCGTGACCGCGAAAAACCGGCTCGCGTACCTGTATCACCTGCGCCCGCGGGACGAGCTCGTGCGCGTCGTGCACGACCACTTCTCGAAGACGCTCGCGACCCTGCGCCGCGCGGCGCCCCGGCGCCTCAGTCCCAGAAGCGCCGGGTCCGAGCGTAGTTGACCTCCGCCGCCAGGAGGTCGCGGAGGAAGTCCTCCTCCGCCTCGTGCAGGTTCCGCAGGATCCGCGCCGCCGTATCCGGCCCCACGCCCCGCGCGACGAGCGCGTACACGGCTTTCTTTCCGTGCGCGCTCACGAGGCTCGCATTCGTGTACAGCCGCTTGAGCCCCGCGCGCTCCTCCTTCGACAGCTTCTCCGCGGACAGCAGGGCCGCGCGGTCCCGCTCGTACGGCCGCAGCACGGCGACCATCCGCGCGCCGCACCGGAGGCACGCAGGCTTCGCGGGCAGGTCCCGCACGGTCCCCCGGTTCGCCGCCTTGCAGCTCATGCAAAGTAGGAAGACGGGTTCCCCGTCGAGCCGGGCCTTGAGCGCTTGGAGCGCGGCCCGGTCCGCGCGGGCCGGCATCACGAGGTGGCGGCCCCGTTCCAACCCGACTCGCCCGATCGGGGACAACTTGCCGACATGGACGCGGATCGTGCCATCCTTGATCCCGCGCAGGACGTTGGCGGCGTTCGGCAAATCCATCCGCTCCCAGAACACCTTCCCGAGCACCTCCTCGAACAGCGGCGTGTTCTCGAACACCTTGAGGAGGCGGTTCAGGTTCACGGACTCCCAGTCCACGTCCCGCCGGATCGCGCCGAACTTCTTCGCGACGTGGACGAACGCCCACCGCAGGAAGCTCGAGTTCTTCAACACGACGCGGAGCAGGGGCTCGAGCGCGTCCGGGTCCTCCGGCTTCAGGAGCTCGACGACCTGCTCCGCCTTCACGGCCCTCGGGACCTGCAGCACGATCCGGTACGGGTCCGTGTGCAGCCCGACGGACTCCCCGAGCCGCGCGCTGAGGAGGGAGGACACGAGCTGGCCGAGGGTCTCGTTCACCTTCGAGCCAAAGCACGCGTTGATCACGATTACATCTCTGGCGGCTTCGACCGTGAGGAGCTCGTCCGTCGCGACGGGGAGTCCTTGGTTACCGGTCACGTACTTCCGAAACTGCTCGACCCCGTGCGGGTTGGCGGGGAACTTGGAGAAGTCGAGCGCGCGACGGAGCGCGCCGACCTCCTGCGCGACCGCGAACGGCACGGGGATTTCCTCCCCGATCCACGACGGGATCTCCCCGAGCTCCCGCACGGGCTCCACGAGGATCTCCCCATTGTCCCGGAACTCGACGAACCGCCACGCGCTCCCGCGCATCACGAACGTGGCCCCGAGCTTCGCGTTCTCCGCGACGAACCACTCGTCCAACGTCCCGATCGTCCGGCGGGAGGAGATGTCCACGACCCGGTACGTCTTGACGTCCGGGATCATGCTGATGTTTTCGAAGAAGTACGTCATCGTCCCGCGGGAGCGGCCGAACCGGCCCTCGCGGACCCACACGATCCGCAGGTCCGCAAGTTGGTTCAGCAGCGCGTCGAAGTCCGCCCGCTTTAGGTTGCGGAACGGGTGGGAGCGGCATAGGAGCGCGTACGCCTCCTCCGCGTCCACGCTATCCGCGGACATCGCCATCGCCGCGGTCTGGTTCGCGAGCACGGCGAAGTTGTCCTCCCGCACCGCCAACGGCTCCAGCTCCCCCGCCAACGCGCGCCGCGCGATCGCGCACGACTCCGCGAAGTCGTCCTCCTCCGTCGTCACGATCGCCCCGTCGCTTACCTCCCCGACGCCGTGCCCGGAGCGACCGATCCGCTGGACGAGCCGCGTGACCTCCCGCGGGCTGCTGTACTGGAGGACGAAGTCCGCGGTCCCGACGTCGATCCCGAGCTCGAGGGACGACGTGCAGATGAGCGCCTTCAGCCGCTCCGCCTTGAAGTCGTCCTCCATCTGGATCCGGACGTCGCGGGACAAGGAGCCGTGGTGCACGCCGATCGGCGGGTCCTCGGACAACACCCGCACGCGGGAGGCGAGGAACTCCGCGTTGTCCCGCGTGTTCGTGAACAGGAGCGTGGACCGATGGTCGCGGATGAGGTCCCGGCACCGCCGGAGGACGGCGGCGATGTCCTTCCGCACGTGGAGCCGCTCCCCGACCGCCTCATCCCCCGTCGCGGGCTCCGGCCAGTCGACAGCGATCCGGATCCCCTTCGGGATCGGCACGTGGACGACCTCGACGGGACGGCCGACGCCGCCGAGGAACGCGGCGACCTCGTCCGGGGAACCGACCGTCGCGCTGAGCCCGATCCGCTGGACCGCGTGCCCCGCGAGCGCGTCGAGCCGCTCGAGCCCGACGGCGAGCTGGGAGCCGCGGTCGTCCCCCGCCAACTCGTGGACCTCGTCGACGACGACCCAGCGCACGTTCGCGAGCTGCGCGCGCAGCTTCTCGCCCGTGAACAGGATCTGGAACGTCTCCGGCGTCGTGATGAGGAGCTGGGGCGGCCGTCGCGTTAATCGCGCGCGCTCCGCGGGCGGCGTGTCCCCGTGGCGGACCGCGACGTCGAGCCCGAGCCGCTCCGCGAAGAACGTCATCCGGCGGAGCATGTCCCGGTTCAGCGCGCGGAGGGGGGTGACGTACAACGCGGCGATCCGCTTCGGCTGCTCGCGCAGGACGCGGTGGAAGATTGGGAACGCCGCGGCCTCCGTCTTCCCGATCCCCGTCGGGGCCACGAGGAGCACGTGCTTCCCCGCCATGATCGGCGGGATGGCCCGGACCTGGGGTTCCGTGAACGCCTCGATGCCGAGTTCCTTCGCCGCGTCCACGATGCGGGGGTCGAGTCCCAACTCCTGCACGGAGCCTCCGCGTACGGGGACGCGCCTCATATGCTTTGCCGCAACCGTCCCGCGCCGGGCCGGACGGTCCTATCCCACGTGATAATCAGGCCGTACGGCCTTATCCGCCCGCCGTCCGCTGGCCATTCCCGTGTCGACGCGGACCGGGAGGGAGCTCTTAGCATTCGCCCTGCTGCTCGCCCTCCTCGCCCCGACCGCGACGGGCTACGGGGAGACCGTGTTCAACTCGAACACGATCATCTCCGGGTCAGGGTTCGACGTCCAGACGAACCGCAGGGTCGGGCAGTCCTTCGCCCCCTCCGAGGCCTTCATCGCGTACAACGTGACCCTGTACGTCGAGAACGTCGGGCTCACGCAGGTCGATCTCCTCAACGTGACGATCGTGACGGACGCGGCCGGGAGCCCGAGCACGACGATCCTCGCATGGTCCGAGCGCACCCGCTCGGGCCTGGGCTGGCTCGACTTCCCGCTCACCCCGCAGCCGACGCTCGCCGCGGCCACGACGTACTGGATCGTGGCCGCCTCCCTGTCCGCCCCCAACGAAGGCTACCGGTGGTACCACTCGAACGCGAATGTCGTCGCGGGAGAATCGAAGATCGAGACGGGCGGCGGCTGGGGCTCGCCCCAGGTCCCGGACATGGTGTACGTCACGTACGGCATCAAGCTCGAGCCGAGCATCCGCGTCGGAATGTCCCTCGATCGGGTGAGCGCGAACCCCGGGGACACGTTCGCGTACACGGTGTACCTGAACAACACGGGCTCCCGCGCGGCCCCGAACGTCTGGGTGAACCTGTCGTTGCCCGCGGGCGTCACGTACGTGAGCGACAACGCTGGCCCGGCCCTCGGCGGGGTGCGGACGGGGGACTACAACTGGTCGTTCCCGAACGTCGCGAACGGACCGAATTCGTATCGGGTCAACGCCCGCGTTGACGATTTCGTCCCGCCGGGGAGCCTCCTCACGGCAACCGTGGACCTCGACTACAGGGAATCCACGGGCGTGAGGGGCCCGCGGTCGACCGCGACGGCGTCGATCATCGCGGGGCTGAACCCGAAGCCCTTGTATCTCGCGTACGACGGGACGGCGAACCAGCGGGACTGGTTGAGGCCCGCCCCGCCCGGCGGCGCCGTATCGGACTTCGACGGGGACGGAAACACGGGCCTCACGGTCGACAAGGACTCGATCCCCTCGACCGCGCCGCGATGGAGTCTCGAGCCCGGCTTCGCCCGCCCGTTCCGCCTCCGGGGCAACGTCACCGTGTATCTGTACCTCGACAGCAAGACGCCATCGGAGACCGCGAGCCTAACGTTCACCCTGTACGACGGGGGCACGACGACGATCCTCTCCCGCACCGTGTCCGTGACGTTCAACGCGTTCCCGGAC
>JACQPO010000230.1 GCA_016207545.1 Methanobacteriota archaeon
CCCGCCCGGACCTTGTCCCCGGACCGCACGACGAACCGCACACCCTCGGGCACGATCAGTTCGAGGCGGGAGCCGAACCGGATCATCCCGATGCGCTGTCCCTTCTTCACCCTGTCGCCGGGTCGCACGTACGGGACGATGCGGCGGGCGAGGAGGCCCGCGACCTGGACGACGGTGATCGGGCCGAGTGCGGTTTCGAGGACGGTCTCGAGCCGTTCGTTTGCCGCGGCCTCGTCCCTGTTCGCCGCCGCGTGGCCGCCGGGCGTGTACGTCGTCCGGGCCACGCGTCCGTCGAACGGCGCCCGGTTCACGTGGACGTTGTGCAGGTTCATGAACACGACGAGCGTCCGCTGCGCCTCGTCCGCGACGAGCACCCGTCCATCCGCGGCGCTCACGATGCCGGGACCGGGGACGCGATCCGGGTCCCGGAAGAACACGAGGAGGAACAGGAAGACGACCGTGAGGGGCAGCGTCCACTGCGTGATTCGCATGTCCTCCAAGAGGAGGGCCGCCGCCGCGATTGCCGCCATCCCGACGAGCGGCGCGAGCACGAGCCCCGCGGTGCTCCGCGCGATCACGGGCCGCGGAACGGGGGCGCGGGTTAAATCGCTTGTGCGCGCCAACCCTTATATCGCCCGGCCCGGGTGAGCGGTCGCGATGGCCCGGAAGCCCGTAATCGGCGTCATCGGCGGGCAGCACCCGAGTCCTGAGGCGATCGCGCACGCGGAGGCCGTTGGTCGGCTCATCGCGCAGGCCGGGGCAATCCTCGCGTGCGGCGGCCTTGGGGGCGTCATGGAGGCCGCATGCCGGGGGGCGAAAGCCGCCGGTGGGTTCACGGTCGGCATCCTCCCGGGCGCGAGCAAGGCGGAGGCGAACCCGTATGTGGACTTGCCGATCGTGACCGCGATGAGCACGGCGCGGAACGTGATCCTCGTCCGCACCGCCGATGCGTTAGTGGCGATTGACGGCGCCTACGGGACCCTGAGCGAGATGGCGCACGCCCTCGACCAAGGAAAGCGGATCGTGTCCCTCGGGGCGTGGGACCTCACGAAGGCGGGCGTCGATTCGCACGGGATCTTGGACGCGAAGACGCCAGAGGAAGCTGTCCGCTTGGCGCTCGCGGAGGCCCGAGCGGGCAGAGCGTGACTTGGCGTCCGTAGCCTTAAGCATTCCCGGCGGCATCTTCTCGCGTGCGCGCCCGCGACCTCGCGTCCCTCGGCTTGGGGGCCGCCACCGCGAAAATCCTCGCGGAGCAGGTGGACGCGATTCTCCGACACCATCCGGATCGAGACGACCCCGAGCAGCAAGTCCAGGTCTGGCACGAGCTCCAGCGCGTCCTCCTCTCCGGCTCGTCTTGGCGGTGGAACTTCCCGGTCCACCTGAGCCTCTACCGCTTCGCGTACGAGCGCCGCGAACCCGAACACGGTCCGGCACCCGCGTGGATGCCGTCCCCCGAAGAAGTCCGCACCTCAAACTTGGGGAGGCTCATGTCGGAACGCGGCATCGGAACGTACGCGGACCTCCGTCGATGGTCCGTGGAACATCGCGAGGAATTCTGGGCGACCGTTATCCGAAAACTCGGAATCGTGTTCCACAAGGAGCCGGAACGGATCCTCGACCCGAAGTCCGACGTGACGCGCCCGATCTGGCTTCCCGGCGCTGAGCTGAACATCGCGGAGAGTTGTTTCCAGGCGAACGCAGCGAAGCCGGCAATCTGGTACGCGAGCGAGGACGCCCCAGACCTGCGCCGTGTGACCTACGGGGAGCTCAGGCAGCTGTGCCACCGGGTCGCGAACGGCCTTGATGCCATCGGAGTCGCGCCCGGAGAGCGAGTGGCCCTGTATCTCCCGATGATTCCCGAGTCCGTCGCGATCTACCTCGGCGTCGTCCTGGCAGGGCGGTGCGTCGTCGGCATCGCCGACACGTCCGCGCCGATGGAACTCGAGAAGCGGATCCGAATCGGCGGTGCGAAGGCGGTCTTCACGATGGACGCCTACCGGCGGGACGGGAAGGATCTCCGCATCTACGAGAAGGTCGTGGAGGCCCACGCCCCGAAAGCCGTCGTGTTCCCGCGGGAAGGTCAGGACCGCGTCCAGCTCGAACGCGGGGAGGACGTGGCTTGGCATGATTTCCTTGGCGAGAGCGGGTTCAACGCGGTCCCGTGCAAGCCCTCGGATTTCACGAACCTCCTGTTCTCCTCCGGCACGACGAAGGATCCGAAGGCGATCCCGTGGACCCACACGACGCCGATAAAGAGCGCCGCGGACGGATACCTCCACTTCGACGTGCGGCCGACGGACGTGCTCGCGTGGCCGACGAGCTTCGGATGGATGATGGGCCCGTGGCTCACCTACGCGAGCCTTGTGAACGGGGCGTCCATGGCGCTGTACGTCGGCGCCCCCCAGCGGCGCGCGTTCGGGGAGTTCGTCGCTAACGTCGGGGTCACGGTGCTCGGCGTCGTCCCGAAGCTCGTCCGCAGTTGGAAGGCGGAGCGGACGATGGAAGGGCTGGACTGGGGCCGCATCCGCGTGTTCGGCTCGACCGCGGAGCCGTCGACGCCGGAGGAGATGCTTTACCTCATGTTCCTCGCGGGATACAAACCGATCGTCGAGTACTGCGGCGGGACGGAAATTGGCGGCGGCTACATCACGGGAACGCTCGTCCAGCCGTGCGCGCCCGCCACGTTCACGACGCCCGCGCTCGGCCTCGATTTCGTCGTCCTCGACGACGGGAGGCCCGCGCCGCGCGGAGAAGTCTTCCTCATCCCGCCTTCGATCGGGCTGTCGAACGAACTCCTGAACTACGACCACAATCGGGAGTACTACGCGGGCCTCCCGCACGGACCGAACGGGGAAGTCCTCCGCCGCCACGGCGACCAGATTGAGCGGCTCGGCCGCGGGTATTTCCGCCACCACGGCCGCATCGACGACATGATCAACATCCACGGGGTGAAGACGAGCGCGGAGGAGATCCGGAGCGTGATTTGGCACGAGTCCGTCTACGACGCGAAGCCCGTGGCGGTGGACGTCGACGGATCCGGTCAGCACGCCCTCGTGATTTATGCGGTCCCCCGCCAGGCGAACCTCGTCGACTCCTCGGACCTCCGCGAGCGGCTGCGACGGGAGTTCCAGCGAGCGATTAGGGAGAAGCTGAACCCGCTTCTCGCCCACGTCCACGACGTCGTGCTCGTCCCCGAGTTGCCCCAGGCTGGGCCCGGCAAAACACGGACGATGAAAGAGCTGGCGCGAGACTACTTGTCTCGCATTGGGGACAACGGGCGATAGCGCCGGGAAGACCGCCGGACGGCACTCCAGAATATCAGTGCTCCGCCGACAGCAATCAAGAGGGCCGCGGTTACGATGAACGCTGGGAGCAACCAGAACAGCCAGAACACAAGGGGATTTCCCCTGAGACCCAGCCTCAAAGCGAAAGCCGCCGCGAGGAAACCAAGCAGGACAACTAGGAGTCCCGCCGCGAGGACAACAAGGCGGTTGCCCCATCTCGCAACGCGGACGACCTCCAGGACCACGACGTGTAGTCCTTCTGTAGCGCAAGAAGGTTGTCCCTATACCCGAAGCTTGCCCGAAGGGGGAAGCTGTCTCGCACGTTTATTAGCACCCAGACGCCTCACCGGACCGTGGACGCCTGTGACGTCCTCGTGGTCGGCGCCGGGCCCTCGGGGAGCACGGCCGCACGTTACGCCGCCAAGGCGGGATGCCGCACCGTTCTGATCGAGAAGCGCGCGGAGATTGGGACTCCCGTGCGGTGCGGCGAGGGCATCGCGAAAGGCTGGCTCGCGGAGATCGGAATCCCGCC
>JACQPO010000209.1 GCA_016207545.1 Methanobacteriota archaeon
CGCCAACAAGGCCATAAGGGCGGCGCCCATCGTCCGCGTCGATGCGGGGCCTCGGCGACCCTCGCCGTCCGGCGACGTTCGCGCTCCTCGTCGTGCTCGCGTTCGTCGTCGCCCGTTTCTTGGGCGTGGCGGCGCACGAGGTGCTCGGCCACGGCGTGTTCGCCCTCCTCGCGGGGGGCGCGTTCTATGGCGTCTACGTGTCCCCCGTGACCGGCTTTGCGCTCGTCTTCCTGCCCATCGGGGCCCACGACGCCCTGCGGGTCCTCACCGCGCTCGCGGGAATCCTCGTCGACATCGCGCTCGGAGCCGTGTTGTTCGCCGCGTACCGACGGATCCACACGTTTACCGCCGGCCTGTTCGCCCTCGTCCTTCTCCAAGTCCTGCTTGTCTACTCCTTCGCCTACCTCGGACTCGACGCGGTCAGCCTCGCGGGCGGGGATCCCGCGCAGGCCCTCCAGTTCATCGACGCTCCCCACCTGCGCGCCGCCATGGTCCTTGTCGGCCTCGCGTGGACGGTCGCGATCGGGGCGATCCTCACGCGGGAGGCGGTCCGCCTCGTCGCCCCGAGCCTTGGCTTCCGCCGCCAGCTTGCGTACGCACTCCTGTTCTGGCTCGCGCCACTGCCGATCGCCGCCGTGCCGAACGCCGTACTCGCGTTGTTCGCGCCGATTGCGCTCCTGACGTTCGCGGTCCTCCTCGTCGTCATCGTCCTCGCCCTCTTCGCGGCCGGACTGCGCCTCTCCCGCGCAGCGGTGCCGCCCCCCGACCGTCCGGCGGGGCGGCTCGTCCCGCTCGCGGCCGCGTTCCTCCTCGTCGTCCCCGCGTGGGCCGCGTTCGGGTGGACGGGCGAGACGGCCGAGCATCTCCTGTTCGCGGAGCCGCCGCTCGCCGCGGAGCGGACGTGGGCGAATCCGTTCCTCGTGAACGCGCTCGTCACGTTGAACGCGGACGGAGTGGTCACGTTCCAGTTCCGGTTCAAGGGCGTCCCCGAGCTGGGTTCTCCCCTCGAGCGAAAAGCGTTCGCGACGTTCGAGGATCGCGCGGACTTCGCTCTATGGTCCGCGCACGCCCGGTTCCTCGCGATCGTCATGACGAACGCGACCCTGTGGAACGTGACGTCCGCCACGATCGATCCTGCGCGGACGGCGTGGTTCAGCGGCGATGACTACGCGAACTCGAGGGTCGTCGAGCTCGCGCTGGAGCGCCCGGGGGACGACCGCCTGTTTCTCCAGCGGACACAGGTAACGGACGCGAACGGGACTCGGACGTTCCTCAACCTCACCGTGCTCAACCCGTTCGGTCCCCGCGCGCCCATCCCGTGCAAGGTGTGCTTCCTGGACGAGGTCGTCCTCGCGTGGCCCGCGAACGGGACGGGACCGTATTCGTTCGTCGAGGTCACGTGGCAGGGCGGCGCTCCGGAACTGGCGATGTTCGACGCTCCTGCGACCGGGCAGACCCTCGCCCGGTTCCGCGCGTACGCGTCGGCGGATGCTCCGCTCTCGTATTCGCTGCTGCTCGAAGTCGTGTGACCTACTGGTTGAAGGTCTCCACCCGCTCGTAGTTCTTCTTCAGGTGGCGGATCAGGATGTCCCGATTCCGCCGCAGGTGGCTCTCGTACCACGTCTTCACGACGTCCGAGAAGACCTTGTGGACCGCCTCGAGGTCCACGCGGTCCGCTGTGGTGTCGTACAACGTGTGGATGGACCAGATGCGCTTCCAGCCCGAATACTTGTAGTAATGCTCCCCCTCGCAGTACTCGAACGTGACTTTGAGCCGCGCGCGTCCGTCCGCGTCGTAGTGCTGGACCTTGAGCGCATCCCCGACGCGGCCCTGGTCCGGCGTCCGGTCCGTGACGGAGATCGTGGTCGCCGTGGCCGCGTTGAATCCCTCCCGCCACCGCCACGCGCCGTCGGGGAACGTGTCCTCGAAGACGGCCCATCGGTCGTAGTTCGGCTCGAGGGTGAGGTGAATGTTGGCCGCCGCGAACCGCTTCCAGATCTTCCAGAAGTCCTCGATGAGCGCCTTGTTCAAATCCGTCCGCTTCGATGTCTGCTGGCCGACGTCCTGGAGGATCTCCTGCGCCCTCTTCTGAAGCTCCGCGTCCAGGGAGTCGAACCAGTCGGCGCCCTTCTCCCCTTTGGCCTTCGGCATGGCGACCACGGGCGCCGAATAGGGTGTCTGGTTATATAGGTTGCGAGCCGCCAATTCTATGGAGAGAACGAGCCCGGTCAGCCCGTACGTTCCGCGGCGCGCGCGGCAATCCGCTGCCGCAGCTTCTCGCTCACGATGCGTCCGTCCGCACGGCCACGCAGCCGCCCCATCGCGACGCCCATGAGCGGCCCGAGCGCCTTCTCGCCCCGCTCGCGGACCATCTCCTCGTTGGCCGCCACGACTTCGCCGAGAATCGTGTCGAGTTGCGCTTCGGATAGCACCCCAAAGCCGAGCGTGGCCACGGCGGTTGTTACGTCGGTCCTCTCGCGCGCGATATGACGGAGGATGTCGGGGATTGCCTCCTTCGCGAACGCCCCGTCCCGCCACATGCGGAACATCTCACGCAGCCGGTCGAGCGGGATGGCGTCCACGTCGATCCCTTCGCGCCGGATCTCCGAGAACTGGTATGTGAGGGCGTTGGCGACAACTTGGGGTTCCCGCAACTCTTTGGTGAGCACTTCGAACGCCCCGTCCACGCCGTCGTCGATTAGCTGCGCCGCCTGTTGGCGGGGAAGCCCGTACGTCGTGACGAACCGCTCGAGCAACGCCTCGGGCAGCTCCGGGAGTTGCGCGCGGAGCCGGGCGAGCCGTTCCGATGTAATCCGGATGGGCGGCACGTCCGTCTCCGGGTACATCCTCGCGCGTCCGGGAAGGGGACGGGAATACGCGGTCGAGCCGTCGGGGCGAGGGTCTCGGGTTTCGGGGGGGACGCCCTCGATCGCCTGGGCCGCGCGGTCGAGGACTTCGTGCAGAGCGTCTCGACCTTTGGCGGCGTCGGACACGACGAGAACGAACGCGTCCTGCGCGCCCGCCGCCAATCGCTCCGAGACCGTCGAGACCTCTCCCTCCGTGATTCCATAGCCCGGGAGCTCGTCGGAATGCAGGATGCCGCCCACGCCCGCGACCCGCGCGCGGCCCGCGAGCTCCGGACCGAGCTTCTCCTTCAGGAGGCCGCGGAAGCCCGGGAGGCGGACCCCGAGCACGCGACTGCCGCCGCCAATCGCGGAGGTGACGACCATGGACTTGGTCCCCGCAAACGCGTCGGTCACGTCGACGATGGACGCCTCCGACACGTTCGCGCCCCGGCGACGGAGTTCGTCCGCGACCTCGAGGAGCATCTGTTGGCGGCGAACCTCGCGCTCGGCGAACGCTGCGATCATCCGCAGCTCTTGCACGCCCTTCGTCTCCGTCCGGGCGCCTCGCGCGATGCTGATGTTGAGGTCCTCGCGAATCGTCCCGAGCCCGCGCTTCACCTTCCGCGTCGCCCGGAGCAGCGTCCCGATTCGGAGCGCGACCTTGGCGGCCTCGTCCGGGGACGCGATGTTCGGGGTCGTGCTGACCTCGACGAGGGGAATGCCCAACCGGTCGAGCCGGTACACGACCTCGCCCTCCCGTTCCTCGATCTTCCGCGCCGCGTCCTCCTCGAGCAAGATCGTCGGCACGCCGTACCGTTTCCCGTCGACCTCGAACCATCCCTCCACCGCGACGAGCGTGGATCGTTGGAAGCCGGTCGTGTTCGACCCATCGATTACGATCTTTCGCATGACGTGGATTTCGTCGAAGATGGAGGCGTTGAACATGAGCGCGACGAGCAGGGTGACGTCGAGCGCCTCCTCGTTGAGCGGGTGTGGCGGCTCCTCGTCCGCCTCGACGAGACACGTGTTCGGCGTCGCTTGATACACGAACGCGAGGTTCCGCTTCGCCTCCTCGATTGCGGCGGCGTCCACCTCCCCGAGCTCGGACTGGGTGGGCCGCAGCCGCCGCCGAAACTCCCCGGTCACGGCCTCGGACAGCCCGGGGGCATCCTTGCAGAACAGCTTCCCGGTGTCGAGCTGCTGGTGGATTTCCAGCCCGCACTTCAGGCCGAGGGCCGCGTAGTCCATCGCCCGCGACAACGGACGTCCGCCAGAAAAGGGTTCGCGCTCATTTCGGC
>JACQPO010000215.1 GCA_016207545.1 Methanobacteriota archaeon
ATCGCGCGCAGAAGCAACGGGCGACGGAAGAACCCGAATGCCAAGTTGAAAGTGTAAGTGAGCAGGTGGACTTCTACCCCGGAGGGCGCAACCGCAGGCCCCTCGCCCGCCCGAGCGATAACGCGCGCGCTATGCCCTCGCCGGGCGAGGTGCGTGGCGAGTTCGCGTAGATGAATCGCGTCTCCGCTATGACCGCTCCAGGTGACGTCCTGGGCGAGGAGGAGGAGGTCCATACGTCCGCGTTCGATGCCGGATGGAGGGGCATATACTTTTGGGCTTGGATTTCCGCGACCATGTCGCGGTCTGCGCACGGAAATATCGCCAAATCTCATCCACCCCGGAAAACGCCGCCGAACCCCGGCGGTTTCGGGGGGGACTCACGTAGAAAGGATTATGAGGGCCAGTCGGAGCATCCGGAGGCGAGCATCATGGCGAAAGCGCGCGCTCTCCCTCGGCCGAGTCGCGATTCTTTGCGCGCCCAATTCCGTGGCTACGCGTGTGCCCTCGCGCTCGGCGCGCATCCGGACGACATCGAGTTGGGGTGCGGAGGGGCGTTGGCCGTCATGCACCGCTTGGGCGTCGAGCTTCACGCGGCGGTAATGTCAAAGTGCGAGGATGAGGTCCGGGATCGGGAACGGAACCTGCGCGCGAAGGAGTTCCTGCGGGCGTGCGAAGTTACGGGTGCGAAGCCTCATCTGTATGACCTTCCAAACCGCGAGCTTCCCGAGCACCGGCAGGAGGTCATGACGATCCTGGAGCAACTGCAGGAGACCGTTGCACCGGACCTGGTGTTCATTCCGTTTCTCGAAGATCCCCACCAGGACCACAGCACCGTCGCGTACGCGGCGATTCGGACCTTCCGCCGGAGCGAGACAATCCTCCAGTACGAGATCCTGCGCTACGGAAGCCACACGTTCACGCCGAGTCTCTTCGTGGACATCACGGATGTGCTCGATACGAAGTTGGCGGCCTTGCGCCGCTACGAGAGCCAGTTTAGGGTGCGGCCGTATTTCGACGAGGAATCGTTCCGAAGCCTCGCCCGAACCAGGGGGGCCCAATCCGGGTACCAGTACGCCGAAGGGTTCGTCTTGTACAAGATGTTCTGGTAACGGCAGGAGCACGATAAGACACGGACGGTCGCATCATGGAACCTGTGGGCGTTAAAGATTCCCTGCGAGTCGAGCGACAGGCGGCCCGGGCGTCCCGCGAATATCACGAGCGCATCCGAGGGTCTCTGCCCTTGCGCGAAAAACGGGCGGCGCTGGCGGACTTCGCGCTGGCTAGTTACAAGCGGTTGCGCATCCACCCCAGCCCTGGAGCGCGCGAGGCGATCGAATCGTTGCGGGAGCCCGACATGCTCGTCCTCGAGATGGCGCATGACGGGCAGCTCCCCCACCTCGGCATCGTCCGGCTGGTCCTGAAGACGGACGACATCGCCCGCGTCGATGGGCATGCCGTGACCTTGTACCTCGTGGGCAACCACTATTCCCCATCAATGCGACCGGACAACATCCACTTCGGAATGCCGCTCCAGGGACAGAGTCCGGACACGGTCAAGCATCCCCCGAAGGTGCGCATCGGAAAGGCGAACGCGCACAAGCCGTTCCGGTGGCTCCTCCCTCCGTCCGTCGAGGACCTAGCCCGGCTCCGGAAGCAAGTGGACGATTTCCTCGTGAACAACCTGGCACATGAGCGCGAACGGCTTTCGCGGGAACCCGACGCATCGAAAGAGGTGCTCCGAGGGCGCGCGACGCGCATCTTCTCGCTCCTCGACACGGCAGCGAGGGATGTCCGTACCTTCGGCGACTGGCTAATCCGGGTGCAGCACGACCTCTTCCGGTTGATGATTGGAGACGGGGCGGACCGGGTCGTCTTCCTACCCATGGCGGACCTCGTCGACCTCCTCCGCGAGGAGCTCGCGACGATTGGGCGGAGTGCCGACGCGCTCTCAAGCGTCAAGCATGAGGTGAGCGAGGAGCAGAAGGCCCGAGGGGAAGAGTCGTATCAGACCAAGCCGGAGCCGTCCTCGTTCTGGATGCACTGCCCGGCGTGCACGCGCCGCCAACGTGCGCCTTGGTACCAGGGATCGCCGGTCGAGTTCGCGTGCGCAGTTTGCGGCCATCGCCAATCGCTTACGGATCCGGAGGTCTGGCGGTGGCTTCTGCCCGACATCGTGGCGTACGAAACCGCGGTCTTCCGGCTCGGAATCGGAGGGTGGGTCGTCGGGTCGCGCGCCCCCTATCATCCTGTTATCGAGCGGGCGTATCCCCGCCTCTTCGGGATCTCGATGCCGCCGAAGTTCCTCCTCACGAGCGTACCGACTTTCTGGGGTCTAGGGGACCCACCTGCCGGCTATCCGAAGACCCGCCTGCTGCGAGCCCTTCTCGAGATGGAACCCGACGCCGTCGCCGCCGCACTTCGGGCGCCGTGGAACGACGACCCGCGGCTCGTTTCCGACCTGCTTCGGGCCTCGTAGATTCCGATCTCCGCACTGCCTGACGTCTACGATGCGGACCGATCCGTGGCGGGGTGAGGTGACGGCGGCGCGTGGCAGTTGGGACAACTCTCCTCTGCCGCCAGGCACTCCACGTGGTAGAACTTGCCGCACGGGCATCGGGTCGCCGGAATCGCGACCGTAAGGACGACACCGCAAATTCCGCAGAACACACCCCGCTGGGGCGTTTGCGTGGCTTCGCCGATTTGGGGAGTTCCTTCTTCGCGCGGCAGGAACCGGAACAGGAGTAACCAGAACAGCCCCACCCAAGCGAGGAAAATGATCCATCCCGCATTGCTGTGCGCGACGAGCATGCCCTGCACGCCCGTCTGCGGAGTGTCGAAGCCGTATCCGATCAGGACGATGACGGCCATGCGCAGGATGTTCGCGGCGTACGCGAGGAGGATGCCGAGCGCGAAGAACGCGAAGACGCGACGGGTGAGCGTGCGCTGCTCCGTGAGCACGTAGGCCGCGAACGCGGAGGCAAAGATGGCGAAACTGTAAATCCCCGAACACGCGCTCGTGATGAACACGATGACGTCGAGACCGCCCGCCGTTGTGAAGGCGATCCCGGGGGCAGTCTCCGGCGGCAGGAAGACAATTGAATTTCGCACGCCGAGGAGGCTCAGAAGGGCGCTCGTCTGCGGGGCGAGGGCGTACGCCGAGTACAGGTCGACGCTCGTCCTAAGATCGCCCAAGAGGAGGCGCACGAGGAGGAGCGGCAGGACGAGAATCAACGCGAGAACCCCCACGAACAGGAGGACGAAGTCCCGCTCCCGGCCGTATCGCGCGGGGACGAAGGGATAAACAAGGAGAGCCGCCCCGAACAGGAGGGCGACGAGGTCGTGCGTGAGGAGCGCAGGGACGGCCGACAGGAGGGCGTTGAACGCGAGGTCGCCGACCACGATGGCGAGGCCCAGGAGGGGTAAGAGGGGCACGAGCCGGCCCCGCCACGTCGCCCACCGGATCAGGCGGTGCGCGAGGGTGTCTCCCCGGGGCATCGGGCCGGGTTTGGCCGTGGGCCAGAAAATGAGGGCGAGGAGCCCGAACCCAGCGCCGAGCAAGGGCGCGCTGAACCACTGGATGCCCTCGCCTTTCGGCCGATTGATCAGCAGGTCCGCACCGGCGAAGACGAAGATGATCGCGGCGACGACGAGGACGTTCCGATGTCCCTTCGCCCATCCGACCGCGCGGGGCAGGTCCATGAACGCGGTTCCTTCCGAGTCCCTTCTATAAATAGGCTCCCCGACGGGTCAACGAAACGAGAAAGAGCCAGGGGGGAGTGCACGGCTTTCAAATACCGCCCCGCGCTCTCCCAACCGGGATTCCGTGAAGGTCGTCGCCGGCTCCGCCTCCCTCCCCCTCGGCAAGGAGCTCGCCCGCGTCCTCCGGGCAAACCTCGTCGAGGTCGCCTTCGAAAAGCATCCGGGCGGATTTCCCGACGACGAGCGATACGTGCGGCTGTTGGCAGCGGTGGAGGGGGAGCACGTAGTCCTCGTCCAGTCCACGCATCCCGACCCGATAGTCGTCGAGCTGTTCCTCCTTCAGGACGCCATAGCGGAGGCGGGGGCGAAGCGGATCTCCCTCGTCGTCCCGTATTATGGGTACGGCCGCCAGGACAAGCGGTTCGAGGTCGGCGAGCCGGTCAGCGCTCGGGCCCTCGCGAAGCGCCTTCAGATGCAGGCCGGCGAAGTCGTCACGGTGAGCGTCCACGAGCTCGGCGTCCTCCGGTTCTTCGACATCCCCGCGCGCGACGTGAGCGGCATGCCCGCGGTCGCGCGGTATCTGCGGGACAGAGACGTCGACGTGGTCCTCGCGCCGGACGAGAACGCGGAGCGGTTCGCGCGGGAGGTCGGGGAC
>JACQPO010000211.1 GCA_016207545.1 Methanobacteriota archaeon
AGCTGAGTTCAACGCCCCGATCCCGGACAAGATGCTCGCCGCGGCGGAGGCGCGGGCGAAGGAGCTCGGGGCGACCGTCGTCGCGGTCGTCCGCGTGCCAGGCACGTGGGAGATCCCGGTCGCCCTCCGGAGCCTGCTGCGCCGCCGAGACGTGGACGCGGCGGTCGCACTCGGCGCGATCGTGACGGGCGAGACGAAGCACGACGAGCTCATCGGGGACGCCGTGGCGCGGGCCCTCATGGACTTTCAGTTGGAGACCGGGAAGCCCGTCGGGCTTGGCATCTCGGGACCGGGGATGACGTGGGAGCAGGCGGAGGCCCGCGTGGGCAACGCGGCGCGCGCGGTCGAGGCCGCCGTGCAGATGGCGCGCTCCCGTCGCCCTCCGGCGCGGAAACGGTCGCGCAGGTGACGCGACGCATCGCAACTCGTACGAAAAGGTTTATCAAGGGCGAGAAAGGATGCCCGCCGGTCTGTGGCCCGAGGTCCTCGCGAGGCATCCAATGGCGGATATTGCGGCGCTTGAAGGGATTCTCAAGGACCTCCAGAAGATTCCCGGGGTGAGCGACGCGGTCCTCGTCTCCCGGAGCGGGATGCACATCGCGGGCGAGGTGCCGGAAGGGGCGCACGGCGAGACGTTCGTCGCGATGTTCGCGATCCTGTTGGGCGCCGCGGAGACCGCGACGAGCGAGTTGCGAGAGAAACTCGACAGCGTCGTAATCGAGCTTGAGGCCTCGAAGATCCTCGTCCTCACGAACGGGCCAAAGGCGATCTTCGTCCTCCGCACGGCGCGGGACGCGGACGTGAACCGCGTCCGGAGCGAGGTGTCTCGGGCGACCCGGCGCGTCGAGGAATACCTCTAGCTCCGCTGCCGGGCCTTTCGCGGGGACTTCGACAATTCCTCGTCCGTCTCCCCCGTGGCGTTTCGCCCTCTGAGCCGCTTCCCGAGTTCTTCGCGAAGCTGCCGCCAATCCTCCCAATCCCGCTCGTCGACCTCGGGAACGTCCCCGGACTTCTCCTTACGTCGGGATCGCCGGGACATAACCTGTATACGGACGCGGTGCCCTAAGACATTTCCTCAGATCCGTTCCTCAGATCCGGCGCATGCCGCGCAGGATCCATTCTCCGACGCACTTCGTCACGTACCGCACGGTCGCGGTGGCCCCGCGGTCCCGCCCCTCCGCGCGCACTTGTCCGTGGCGGATGGCTTCGAGCACCTCGTCCTCCGTGGAGGCGTCTTCCACGAGCGTGACGGCCCGGCCGACCTCGTGCAGGAAGTGCGCGTCGCTCCCGCCAATCCCCGGAAGATGCTGGCGCGCCGCCAACGAGTGCGCGCGCACGTTCCCCCACCCCAACGTCCTCGCGTTCTGCACCTCGTAGGCGACGAACGGCGCGCCGATGGTCTCCGCTTCCCCGAGTCCGGACCAGAACCGGTACGGGTGCGCGGCCACGGGAACCCCGCCAAGGGCGAGGATGTCCTCTACGGTGTCTCGGCCGCATCGGTTTCGCGCAATCGGCTGCACGACCCCGTACGCAAGGACGTGTCCGTCCTCCGTCGAAACCTCTGTGCCCCGCACGACGAGGATTCCGCGATGTCGCCCGAATTCCCACGCCTTTCGGGCGCCCTCGACCGCATTGTGGTCCGTGATCGCGACCCCGTCGAGCCCCCGCTGTTTCGCGACCTTGAGGAGGTCCACGGGGTCGAGCTTCGAATCCGGGGAGTGGCAGGAGTGGACGTGGAGGTCCAGGCGCACGCGGCGGGGACTCGCGGGCCCGATTTAAAGGTGTGCGGCAAACCCTTTGGCGGCGGCCCGCATGTCCCGTCGTGCTCGACGCCCTCCGGTCGCGCTTGGTGGAGCCGGACCATGCGCTCGCCCTCTACGGAAACGCGTCCGCCGCGGTCGCCGTCCTCCTGCGGGAGCGGGGCGGTCTGGAAGTCCTCCTCACGGAGCGGGCGAAGCGGGACACGGATCCGTGGTCCGCCCAGTGGTCGTTCCCCGGCGGACAGTGCCACCCTGGGGAATCGGCGTTCGACGCGGCGTGCCGCGAGACGGCGGAGGAAGTCCATCTGAAGCCGGAACGGTCCCAATTGCTCGGCTGCCTTGCCGCGCGGAGCCCCGCGAATCGGCCCGAGATGCTCGTGCTCCCGTTCGTCTTTCGCTGGAACGGGCCGGAGCCGACGCCGGGCCCTGAGGTCGCCTCGACCGCATGGATCCTCCTGTCCGAACTGCCTGCCGCGCGCACGACCGCGACCGTCCACGTGCGGGGTCCCGAACTCACGATACCTGCGTTTGTCCACGACGGTCGCAAGATTTGGGGCTTCACGTATCGCGCGCTCGAAGATCTCCTCGGGCTCCTCGAGCAATAAGCGGCACGGTCAGGTCAGGGCGGCCGTGGTTCGGTCAGGACGAGACGCTCGTCGACGATGGCGGTGCTGTTGCGGCGAGGAACTGCGATCGGTCTCGAGCGAGTGCTTCCGCCATGGCGGCGAACCCGGCGGCCATCGACGTTTCGTCGTCGAACCAAACCTCGCTGATTCTGTCCCAGCCCTCGGAGCTTCCCTGCAACATGCGCACGACGTTCATCCGATATCCCCTAAGCCCGGGGATGCGCTTCGCGAGTTCAGCGTGCGTCGTCAGCCAATAGCGCCTCAAAGGCCTCAAGGGACATTCCTTCCTTCCGTCGGAGAAGGCTGATGCGCTTGATAGTGCTCGTCGCCCCCCACACAAGCGGGTTCGTGCGATAAGGTTGCCTCCGGCCCTCACCGAACGGGGGAACCGTCCCGGATGCCCTTGTCGACGCGCAGGAATGCGTCGCCGACCTTGAGGGGCACGCGCTCATGGCCCGAGCCGAGGAAGAACACCTTGCCGCCGTCGTCGACGACAAGGCTCAGCTTCCGGAAGTCCTCGAAAGAGATGCGCGGTGCACCGAGACGCCCGAGGATTAGCACGCCGACCGGCGCGTCCTCCGGGGGCATCACGATCCCCACTTGGGGCCCATCCTCCCCCGCCAAGAGCATGCCGTTCGACTCGATCCCGCGCAGTTTCGCCGTCTGCAGGTTCGCGAGGAGTGCGATTTTGCGGTCACGAAGCTCCCCCTTCGTGTAGTTCTCCTTCATGCCCGCTACAATCTGGCGGCGCTCGTCGCCGAGGTCGACATTCATCACGTACAGCTTGTCCGCGTTCGGATGGTCCCGCACGTCCACGATCTGCGCGACGCGGACGTCGAGTCGGTCCGCCTCGCTCTCCGCGGCCTCCTCGAGCTCGATCTTCGCGAACAGCGGCTTCCCGACGCGGAGCGTCTGCCCCGCGGGAATGTCGTCCAGGGCCGCTTGCCACGGCTGCCCGTGGACCTCGTCGTCGTATCCGAGCGCGTGCCAGAGGCGCTGGGAGGAGAACGGGAGGAACGGCGCGAAGATCACCGCCAACGCGCGGGACACCTGCAAGGAGACGTGGAGGGCGGTCCCGCACGCCTCGCGGTCCTTCTTGAGGAACTCCCACGGAGCCTTCGCGTCGAAGTATTGGTTCCCAAGCCGCGCGAGCTGGATCGCCTCCCGGAGGGCGTCGCGGAAGTGGCAGTACTCCAGGTTCTGGCCCACCTTCTTCCACTGCTCCTCGAGTTTCCGAACCATCGCCTTGTCCTGCGCGTCGAGGAATTGGGCCTCCGGTACGCGGTTGTCGAAGTTTCGCGCCGCGAACGTGAGCGCGCGGTGGACGAAGTTCCCGTAGGCCGCCAAGAGTTCGCTGTTGTTTCGCTGCGCGAAGTCCTCCCATTCGAACGAGGAGTCCTTCAGTTCTGGCATGTTCGCTGTCGCGTAGTACCGGATTGCGTCCGGGTCGAACCGCTCGAGGAGATCCGGGAGCCAGACCCCGCGCCCTCGGCCGGCGCTCATCTTCTCTCCGGAGATGAGCATGTACTGCGTCGCGGGCACGTCGTGCGGCAGGGTCAGCTTCTCGTCGTAGCCCATCAGGATTGCGGGCCAGATCAGCGTGTGGAACACGATGTTGTCCTTTCCGATGAAGTAGTACTGCTTCGATGTCGGATCGTACCACCACTCCCTCCATTTCTCGGGCTGCCCGTTCTGCCGCCAAAACTCGCGCGAGGCGGTCAGATAGCCCATGACCGCTTCGAACCACACGTAGATCCGCTTCGCTTTCCACTCATCCCCGGGAAAGGGGACCTCAATCCCCCAGTCGATGTCCCGGGTGAAGGGCCGGTCGAGCAGGCCCTCCGCGAGCCACGCCCTCGTGGCGGAAAGCACGGGCGACCGCCAATGCCCTTTGTTCGCAATGTACGCCTCGAGCCTCTTCTGGAACGCGCTGAGCCGGAAGAACGCGTGCTTCGTCTCCCGCGGCGTCGGCGGTGTTCCGTGAATCCGGCACTTCGGCTCCTTGAGCTCGAACGGGTCGAGGAGGTGGCCGCAGTTCTCGCACTGGTCTCCACGCGCGCCCGCGAACCCGCAATGCGGGCACGTCCCCTCCACGTACCGATCCGGGAGGAAGTGGTCGCCCGTCGGGCAGTAGGGGGACGTCATGACCCGGTCGTCGATGAAGCCCTTCCCGTGGAGCGTGCGGAAGATCTCCTGCGCGTCCCGCTTGTGGTTCGGGTCCGCGGTGTTCCAGTACAGGTCGTACCGGACGCCGAGCTGCTCGATGTTCCGCGCGTGGAGCGCGTGGTACCGGTTCGCGACGACCTCCGGGGGAACGCCCTCTTCGTCCGCGCGAACGGTCGTCGGCGTGCCGTGCATGTCGCTCCCGCCGACCATCAGCACCTCGTCTCCCTTCATGCGGTGGTACCGCGCGAAGATGTCCGCGGGGATGAACGTGGAGACCGCGTGGCCGATGTGGCGCGGCCCCGAGGCGTACGGCCACGCGACCGCGACGAGGATCTTCGCCATGGGAAGGTCACTGAAACGGAGGACGGACTTAAAGGGTTCGCGGCGGGCGGCGGGCTGGGCATCGAGTTTCGATATTCGTCGGATAACCCTTTTCCGTAGGCCGGGCCAAACGCTCACTCGGAGGTGAACCGTGCAGGCATATACGGCAGCCCGGGACACGCGGCGCTCCTTAGCGGTGCTCGTCATCGTCGTGCTCTTCCTGCTCCTCGGGGCGGCCCTCGGCTATTCGCTGCGCCAGGGTGCCGTCCGAGAGGCTACCCTTGCGATCCGGGTCGAGAACGACACGTCCCTGACCCAGGAGATTCGCATCTTGGCGAACGGCGGCGAAATCGGGCGGTTGACACTCGGCCCCCTGGACATCGGCTCCCTGAGATGGCGCGTGGGCTGGACGAACACGGAGAACGCGGTCTACGAGGTGCGGGCGGTCCCCACGTTCGGTGCGCCGGACGGGGAACGCGTGACCGTGATGAACGGCGCAACCGTGATCGTGGAACTGCGCGTGGGCTGAACAGGACCCGCTGGGACAATCCTTTTCTCCCCTCGGGTCCCTAGCGTGCCCGATGGCTCGCGGACGGAAAGACTGCGTCTACGTCGTGGTGTGGTGGGCGTACCAGCGGCCGTACTACGCGGTCACGCGGGACGAGGGTGAGGCGACGTGGACCGCGAATCTTCGGAACGGCGTCGTCCTCCACCTGGAGGGCTCGAACGTGGACGTGGCCCGCGTTGTGGACCACTGGCGGCGGGATGCGGCGGGAAACCCGATGCCCGCGGAGCCCCGCCCCCCGGCCGGGGACCTTGCGCCCGCGCTCGCGCGGCGCGTGCGAAAGCCCCGCTAGACCAAGGTATACAGTGAGAGGAG
This sequence comes from Methanobacteriota archaeon, assembly GCA_016207545.1. Taxonomy (GTDB): domain Archaea; phylum Thermoplasmatota; class Thermoplasmata; order RBG-16-68-12; family EA-27; genus EA-27. The sequence goes on from JACQPO010000211.1 coordinate 5,754, forward strand.
GTACGCCTTCTCGAACCCGAGCTTCCCATACAGGCGTTGCGCCTCGCTCCCCGCGGCGACCTGCAACGTGAGGATGTCGTCGCCCGACTCCTGGAACACCTCGAGGCAGTGGAGCGTAAGCGCCGTGGCGATCCCGCGGCGGCGGAACGCGGGCGCCGTCGCGACGCTGTACACGCCCGCGATGCCGTCCCCCGTGCGCACGAACGCGGCGACCCCCGCCGGCTCCCCTTCCACCTCCGCGAGGAACGTCTCGCTCGCGACTTGGCCGGAGGCGTCCGCGACGGGCGCCTTCATCACCGGCTTCCATTCCGGCGGGAAGTCGAACCCTTGGATCACGAGGTCCACGGCGGCGTCGAGGTCCTCGTCCCCCAGAGCGGGACGGATTGTCACGCCCTTCGGCGCCCGCAGGCCCGGGGCGCGCTTCCACACCATGACTTCGAGTTCCCCACCCTCCTGGAACCCGCGCGACCACAGCTCCGCGGAGAAGTCGTCCGGCCGCGTAATCGGCCACAGCTGGAAGTGGGGCGCGAGCCCGTGGCGGCGGAACGCTTCGACGACGTAGTCGATTACAGCGTCTTTCGAGGTTTCCCCCGCGTCGACTTTGCACGCGAAGTTGAATCCCTTCGCGGGCAGGTTCGGGTTCAACACGAGCACGACGTTCCCGCGGTCCTCGACTTGCCCTCCGATTCCCCGCATCGCCTGGACCCGGTGCCATTCCAACCGCCACCAAAGGTCCTGCTCGCGCACGCGCGTCCATCCGGTCGCCCGTAGATAAAAGGGTTCCCCCGTGGGTTTGCGTCCCCGAAAGCATCATATGGAGACCGCGCGTCCCGGACGCGGTGGATCTCCGGAAGGTGCGACGGGACGCAGAATCGTTCGTCCGCGCGGTGTCCCAAGAGGTCTACGAGAACTACGCGGGTCTGAAGGAGGAGATGGACACTGCGGCGATTTACCGCCAGTACGCCCACCTGTTCTCTATGGAGTTGCTCGAGGAGCTGCGGGTGCGGCGCCGAGACGCATCCGGGGACGAGGCGCGCCGCCTGCGCCTCCTCCAGAGCGCGCTCACCGACGAGCGGTTGCAGGACGCGGTGAAGGAGCTGAGCGATCGCCGGGCGACGGAGGAGGCGAAGCGCGAAGTCCGGGTGAACGGGGAGACGATGCCGTACCGGCTGGCGGCGGTGAAGCAGCAGAACGAGGACGATCGCACGCGCCGGCGACGGATCTTCGACGCCCGCCTCGGCGTGATTGCAGACCTCAACGGGATCCTGACGGATCGATGGAACCGTCTCCACAAGCTCGCGATGGAACTCGGGTACGACCATTACGCCCATCTGTTCGGCGACATCAAGGGGATCGACTTCGCCCACCTCCAGACCATCCTCACGCGGTTCCTCGAGCGCACGGAGTCGTTGTACCGAGACGGGATGGAGGCGATGCTCAAGCCGCTCGGCCTGACCCTCGAGGCCGCGGAGGCCCACGACATCAACTACCTGTTCCGCGGGAAGGCGTTCGACGCGAACTTCCGGAAGGAGGACGCGGTGCCCGTGCTGAAGCGCACGCTGAAGGGGCTCGGGTTCGACCTGGACCGCCAGAAGAACATCCGGCTCGACACGGAGGAACGCCCGCGGAAGTCCGCCCGCGCGTTTTGCGTCGCCCTCCAGGTGCCGGACGACGTCGTGCTCGTGACGATGCCCCACGGCGGGCACGACGATTTCTCGACGATCCTCCACGAGGCGGGCCACGCGGAGCACTTCGGAAACGTGAAGCGCACGTTGCCGTTCGAGTTCAGGTATCTCGGGGACAACAGCGTCACGGAGGGCTGGGCGTTCGTCCTCGAGTACATCACCTTGGACCCCGAGTGGTTGCGCCGGCATGTGGGGATGGAGGAGGCGGCCGCGTTCCTCGACTTTACGTACACGTACAAGCTGTTCTTCCTGCGCCGGTACGCCGCGAAGCTGAACTACGAGCTGATCCTCAATACCCGCGGGGTCGACGCGATGGACACGACGTACGCGCACGAGCTGCGGAAGGCGTTGAAGTATCAGGTGCCGCCGCAGTACTACCTCGTCGACGTCGACGACGGGTTCTACGCAGCTCAGTACCTGCGGGCGTGGATTTTCGACGCACAGGTTCGCGCCGCCCTTCGGGAGGAATTCGGGGACGCGTGGTGGGCGACGAAAGGGGCCGGTGCGTTCCTCAAGCGCCACTGGTCCACGGGTCAGAAGTTCTCCGTGGAGGAGCTCTTGGAGGGCATCGGGTACGCGGGGCTCGACATCGATCCGTTCCTCGAGGAGCTCGAGACGCACCTCTCCCGGTGACGCCGCCGATATTCTTGGAGAAAGCTTTATGGAGGAGACGTCCCCCATCGCTCGACGTGGCGGTGCGGTCCGGCTCCGTTGACCAGGTCGGGGAGTGCCCCAGCTGCGGCGCCGAGGTCGCGCTCGACGCGAAGGAGTGTCCCTCCTGCGGCGAGATTTTCTCCACGGACGTGCTCGCGGCCCCGAGCGAGGAGGAAGCGAAGCCGTCGCGCATCGGCAAGTTCCTGTTCTACGGAGGCCTCGTCCTCATCCTCGTCGGCGGTCCGGGCATTGCGCTTGGCAGTTGGCTCCACGACGCATTGCGCATCCCAATCTTCGGGGACGCGTTCGAAGCGTTCGGCTGGTTGAACCGTCTCGTCGCGGCGTTGGGCCTGCTCGTGCTCCTCGTCGGGATCGTGCTCCTCATCGTGTCGCTTCGGCTGGAGCGGCCGGGGTTCGAGTACGATGTTGGCGAGCCGCGAAAGGCGTGAGCGCTGGCCAGGAAAAAAGCCGTTTTCCTCCATACCTTTTTATAGAGACCGGCCGATGCAACGGCGCTACCATCGGTAGCCAGGAGTTGTGGCATGGCATCATACGGCGGGCCGGGGTTCAGGGCAGCCCCGGTTCAAGAGGGGCAGATATACGAAGTCAAGATTGAGGACATGGGGCGGGAAGGGGACGGCCTCGCGCGCATCGAGAATTTCGTTGTTTTCGTCGCGGGGACGAAGGTCGGGGACCAGGTCAAGGTGCGGATCACGAAGGTTCTCCGCCGCATGGCGATTGGAGAGGTCGTAAAGGACTAAGGCTTCGGTTTCGCTACACCGTCCTGAGGACACTCTAGGCTCGGGCCTTCAGGTATCGGGCTAGGTCGTCCGCGACCGTCTCCAAGAAGAGCCGGTCGCGCGGGGTGAACGCGTCGAGGGCGTCGGAGTCGATGTCGATCTCCCCGTACACCCAACCGTCCGCCTGGATCGGCACGACGATCTCGGACTTCGTGTTCGAGAAACAAGCGAGGTACCGGGAATCCTTGGACACGTCCGGAACGACGACCGTCTCCTTCGTCCGGGCCGCGAGACCACAAATCCCCTGACCGATCGCGATCGCGACGTGCTCCGTCGCTTGGTCCCCCTTCCACGCCGCCAGCCGGAGCATCTCGCCCGCGAGGAGGTAGATGCCGACCCAGGAGTAGTGGGGGAACGTCCCGCGAAGGTGACCGACGACGTAGTCGAGCACGGCCGCAGGCTGCCGCTTCGGGTCCACGACGGTCCGCAGCGTCTCAAGCGCCGTGTTGTACTTCGGCCCGATCGGGGGCGCCTTGCTGAAGAAGGTGGAATAGTTCCCAACGCCGCGCATGGTGGTCGGCCTTGCAAGCGTCCGGCGGGCAATAAGGTTTGCTTGGTCATGGGACCGGGGAGGAACGGACTTGAAACGGACTTGGTCCGGAGCGGGTCCGTCCGCGCAACAAACCGGAAATTAGCGGTGTGGTTATGTCTTCGCTTAAGGATTTGGGAAATTGTTTCTTCCGTCTGCACAACGTTCAAATACGCTTCCGGGCTTTGCGGAACCACAAGCATCCCTCCACAACGAGGCCGTTCCTGTCTTTTCGCTTGAACGGCCTATCTTTTTCTCATTCGGACCTGCCCCGGGCCGCCGACACGTTCTTGCCGCCTTCTTACCATAGGGGCCTCCGGTGAGTCCCGCAGCGGTCATCCTCGACGATTGGCTTACGCTCCGAAGGACGACGGTCCCCGGGGCGATTCGCCAACACCTGACCGAGGCAATCCGCGAGGAAGGCCTCGTGTCGGACGAGGAGTTGTTCCGGGACGCGTTCGACTATGCCGCCAAGTTCCACCGCGCGATGACGGAACGGGACCTGCGGGAGCACACGGTCGAGCAGGTGTTGTCTCTCGCGATGTACACGATCGGCGCCCCGAGGCCACCGACGGATCCGGCGATCACGCGGGCGACGGAGACCGCGCTCGAGCGGAACGCCGCGCAGGTCGCGTGGTACGACGATGCGGTCCCGTTTCTCAACGAGCTGAAGTGGCGGGACGTACGCACCGCGCTCGTCACAAACACAATTTTCGGATTGGGGAAACCGTGGGAAGCCCGCCTTGCCCCGTACTTCCCCACCCGCATCCTCTCCCGGGAATACGGGTACGTGAAGCCGCATCCGAGCATCTTCCTGGAAGCCGCGAGACGGCTCGGCGTGGACCCGAAGCATTGCCTGTACATCGGCGACCTCCTCCTCAGCGACGTGTGGGGCGCGCAACAGGTGGGCATGAAGGCGGTGCTCGTGAACCGCGGGGACGAGGAGCAAGGGATGTACCGGTCGAGCGACGCCCGGTTGGCGGCGAACCTGGGCGTCGACCTCGGGACCGTGCGGCCGGACGTGTCCGTGGCGTCGCTCCGCGAGGTGCTTGCGCTCCTCGACTAGGGCGCGGGCAGCGGCTGCAGCCCGTCCCAGTTGATCTTCACGCGGCGACCCTCGACCGTCAGCCGTCCCTCCGCGAACAGCTTCACCGCCAGCGGGTACATCTTGTGCTCCCACTCCAGGATCCGCGCCGCCAACGTCTCCTCGGTATCGTCGTCCCGCACGGGCACGGCCTTCTGGAGGACGATCGGACCCCCGTCGAGGCTCTCGTCAACGAAGTGGACCGTGAGCCCGCTCACCTTCGCCCCGTGGTTCACCGCGTCTCGAACCCCGTGAGTCCCGGGGAACGCGGGGAGCAGGGAGGGATGGATGTTCAGGATGCGGTTCGGGAACTGCCGGAGGAAGAACGGGGTCAGGAGGCGCATGAAGCCCGCGAGGACGACGAGGCCGACGTCGTGCTTGCGGAGGATTCCCACGACATCCGCCTCAAACGCTTCCCGGTCCGTTCCGAATTTTGTGTGGTCGATCACGACGTACGGAACGCCGAGGGTCTTCGCCCGTTCGATCGCGCTCGCACCGGGCACGTTGCACACGAGGATCGCAATCTCCGCGTCGATTTCCCCGCGTTGGATGGACTCCGCAATCGACTGGAAGTTCGACCCCCGTCCCGAGGCCAGCACGCCGATCCGGAGCCTGCCCATCCTCACTCCTCAGTGCTTGAAGTACCGCACGCCGGAAAACACCATCGGTATCCCATGCTCGTCCGCGGCGGCGATGACCTCCGCGTCCCGGATGCTCCCGCCGGGCTGGAGGATTGCGGTGACGCCCGTCCTGGCGGCCTCGTCGATGCCGTCGCGGAACGGGAAGAATGCGTCGCTGCTCAGGACGGCCCCCTTCGCGCGACCCTGCGCCTTCATCGCCGCCAACGTGACCGCGTCCACGCGGGACACCTGCCCGGCCCCGATCGCGACTGTGCACCGGTCCTTCGCGAGCACGACCGCGTTCGACTTCGCGTGCTTGCACACTTTCGTCGCAAACAGGAGGTCGCGGAGGTGCTCGTCCGTCGGCTTCGCCTTCGTCACAACCCGCAGCTGGGTGGGGTCGAGGTCGACCGCGTGGGTCGTCTGCACGAGGAAGCCGCCGCGGATGTGGATCGCCTGCCAGCCGCCGTCGCGCCGCCATTCGCCCTTCGTCTTCAGGAGCCGGATTTTCTCCCGCTTTCGGAGCCGTTCGAGCGCGTCGGGCTCGAAGTTCGGGGCCAGGATGCCCTCGACGAAGTGGCCCTTCATCGCCTTCGCGGCCTCGAGGTCCACGGGCCGGTTGAACCCGACGACGCAC
>JACQPO010000020.1 GCA_016207545.1 Methanobacteriota archaeon
AATCGCCAGAGGCCGCCGCCGCCAAGATCGCGGGCTCGTGTTTCACGGCCTCGTCCGGGTTCGCGGCGACCCACGCCGCAAGGAACCCGTCTACGTCGAAGTGGTTGTTGTACACGAACCGCGTGCCGCGTCCGAACTCGTCCCGCCGCTCGGAGCGGGCCCACCGGAGGGCCGCGCCGGAGGCGATGTCGTGGCGGAAGGGAGCAGGGGTCCCGTCGCCGTCGAGGTGGTGGCTCAGGGTGAGGGCCGCGCCCGTGGGGTCGCAGTCCACCGCGATGTAGTCCCTTCGGCGCAGCCGCCGCCAGTCCGTCGTGAACGTCCGCTCCGTCACCCCTCCACCTCCGCGCGCGGTTTGATCAGGAACCGGCACACGTGGTCCCCCGCGACGACGCGGTGCGTCGTCTCCACGTCCGCGCGGAGGACCTTGCGGAACAGCTCGTTCTCGACCTTGCACGCCTCCCAGTACTTGTCCGCGATCGCGAGGATCGGGCAGTTGTACTCAAGGAGCTCGAACCGACCGCCGGGCGCCCCGCGCACCTCCGCCATGTACCCCTCCCGGTCCCGAAGGTCGGCGAGCTCCCGGACCCGCGTCTCGAGATCGTCGCCGCGGACGTGCCGCTGGTACGTCGGGAGGATCGTCTTGTGGCGGCTCTTCAACGCCGCCTCGACGGCCTCGCGACCCATCTTCTGCTCGACGAATTCGAGGACCGCGCACGTCACGGACGCGTACGCCTTCGGGAACACCGCGGAGGCCCCGGGCGCAAGGCGCAACCCGAGCCGCGGCCGACCCACGCCCGTCCGTTTCGAAAACCGCTCGACGAGGCCCGTGTGCTCGAGCTCCTTCACGTGCTTGTACACCGCCATCTTGGAGATCGACAGCGTGCGGGCCAGGCCCTCGAGGTCCGCCTCGCCGTCCTTCTTCAGCAGGAGGAGAAGCTCCCGCTTCGTGGAGCCAAATGCGCGGAGTTGCTCGGCCGCGTCGGGGGTCGGCGGGGGCGTCTCACCCGTTTTCGCCTTCGCGGCCATCGATCAGCAGGCCTCCGTGCGTTGGGGGGCGGAAGGCATAGGCACCAACGGCCGCTTGCCGCGGAACCGGCCGAGGAGCCACGTCCAAGGGCCGCCCAGGAACCTCGCCCCGTCGGGACCGCGGCGACGCCCGTCCCTCAGCTCCACGAGAAGGGGGACGATGTCGCCGCCACGATACTCCCATCGAGCGTACGCAAGGAGTTCGGCGTTTCGGGAGGTCCGCGCACGACCCAGGCCTCGGTCCAGGAGCATCCACATGTTCGCTACCTCATGCCGCAGAGGGGCTTGCATAATATAATAACTCTTTTGTTTACAAACTTTACAAACCGGCGAGAGAACGGCTTTAGTATTCCACTGGGCCATGCTGCCGCCGAGGAGGTGGGTCATGTCGCTCGTCGTCCTGCTAGGTGGGTTGCTCATCGTCGTACAGGGCATCATGGACATCGTCGGCTTCGTGCCGCTCCCGCCGCCGGAGCCGATTGCGGGACTGGTGGAGAGCGTTGGGGGGTTCGGCGTCGTCGGCGTCATCACCCTCGTGGCCGGTCTGCTCGTGCTGTTCGGCGGCTGGATGATTCAACAGAAAAAGAAGAAGAACGGGGCCCTGATCGCCATCCTGTTCGCGATCGTCTCCATGGCGGGTGGCGGTGGGTTCATCATCGGCGCGATCCTGGGCTTCTTCGGGGGCCTCATCAACTTCCGGGTCGTCGAGTAGTCACGGCCCCTGCACGGCGGCGCCCTTCCGCTCGAACTGCCGCTCGTACAGCTCCTTCAGCCGCTCGTACGTGTCCGCCTCCGCGGGGCCCTTGTCGTCCCGGACGCGCGTGATGCGCGCAAATCGGAGGGCGAACCCCGACGGGTAGTGCGGGGAGCGCTGGACCTCGTTGTACCCGACCTCGACGACGATCTCCGGTCGCACGTAGACGGTCCACCGGTCCTCGGACACCTTCAGTTCCTGAAGCCGACGGGTCATCTCGAGCCGCTCCGCGTCCGTGAGCCCCTTGAACGTCTTCCCGATCATCGCCCAGTCCCCCGTCGGCCCACCCCGGACCGCGAGGTGGACGTTGCTCAGCGTACCCGTGCGGCGTCCGTGGCCCCACTCCGCGGCCACGATCGCGCAGTCCAACGTCTCCACGGGCTTGATCTTGAACCACCTCTTCCCCCGCTTCCCGGGCGTGTAGTCCGAGTCGAGCGCCTTGGCCATGAGGCCCTCGTGACCCGCGTCGAGCGCCCGCCGAAGGAACGCCTCGACCTCCGGAACCGACCGCGCGATCGTCCGCTCCGCGAGGAGGTCCGAGGGGACGAGGGAGGCGAGCAGGTCCCACCGCTCCCCGTACGGCTTGCCGACGAGGACCTCGCCGTCCCGGTCGAGGATGTCGAAGAGGAACAGGCGGAGGGGGATCTCCCGTCGAAGGACGTCGATGTCGTGCACGCGACGAAAGCGGCGCATCAGGTCCTGGAAGGGACGCGGCCTCCCCCGCTCGTCGAGCGCGACGACCTCCCCTTCGACGAGGAACTCTCGGGCGGGGAGGTTCCGCGCGATTTCGAGGACCTCGGGGACGCTCCCCGTCACATCCGTCAGCCGGCGGCTGAAGACGCGGACCTCGTCGCCCCGCCGGTGGACCTGAATCCGCGCGCCGTCGAACTTGAATTCGAGCGCGGTCGCGCCCCCGTGCTCGTCGAGGACCTCCTGCAAGTCTCCTGCCATCTCCGCCATCATGGGCTTCACGGGCGTGAACAGTCGGAAGCCGAGGCCTCGGAGTCCCGTCTCGCCCTCGCGCACGGCGACGGCGGCGGTCCTGCCGAGGTCGCCGGCAAGCATGTTCGCGAAGCGCACGACCTCCACGTCTGTGCTCGCGGCGTCCGCGATGGCTTCGAGCATGACGCCCTCGCTCGCCCCGATCCGCATGTCCACGAACATGCTCCGAAGGAGCCACTCCCGTTCCGAATCGCTTGCCCGCCCGAACAGGCTCTCGAGGAGCCGACGCTTGCGAACGACGGAGTCCTTGCCCGTCGTCGCGGCGATCGCCTCGAACGTCCGCTGGACCTCGAGGATCGTGAGCGGGCGGGCCACGAGCGTCGCCTGGCGGCCCCGATCGAGGGCCTTTCCCATCGTCGCCCAGCCGACGTTGAGCGCCTTCTGCTCCGACTCCGGGAAGATCCGGCTCGTGAGGATGAGGACCGCGGGCGCGACCTCGTCCGGCCGCAGCGAGCGAAGGCATTCCGCGATCAGTCGACGCTTCTCGAGGCGCTTCGTCGTCGCCTGGAGTTTGGCGGCGAGGTCCGCGACCGTGGAGAAGGGGGTCTCCGCTGCCGCCATGGGACCGATGCGATGGAACCCGCGCGGGATGAACGTTACCCCTGGCGGTTCTTCCGGATGCGGGGCGTCCAGGCGGACGTGAGGAACGTCCCGAGGACCATGAGGAGGCCCCCGCCAAGCTGCGCCGCGGAGGGCGGGTCACCGAACGCCGCGAACGCGACCGCGACGCCGAAGAGGGCGCTCGTGGAGATCAGGGCGCCCGCCCGCATCGCCCCGATCTCCTGGAAGGCGATGTAGAAGAACCACATCACGCCCGTGACGCCGCCGAACGCGAGGAAGAGGATCAGCGGGAGGGTCTTTCCGTCGACGGGGAACGGGAGGCTCAGCGCGAGGGACAGGGGGATAAGGATCGCGAGCCCGAGCCACAGCTTGTAGAACGGGATCCCGCGGCGGTCGTACCTCGTGATCACGACGCGGGACACGTTGTTGTCCACCCCGAACGCCATCGCGGACAGGATGAGCAACGTGTTGCCGAGGAGGTGTTCCGTGAACCCGAACGTGACGAAGTCGAATTCCGTCGTGACCGCGACCGCGCCCACGAGCAGGGCTGCGATGCCGACGTACCCGCGCCGGGGGACGCGCTCGCGGAGGAACGCGTACGCGAAGACGACCGTGAAGAGCGCCTCGAGGTTCGCGAGCAGCGCAGCTTCCGTCGCGGTCGTCAGGGGTACGCCCGCGAACCACAGGAACGGGGCGACCGCGGCGCCGTTCAGACCCCACAGGAGAAACAGCTTCCAGTCCTCCCGTCGCGGCGCCGTGCGGACTGCGCGAGGGAGGAACGGAAGGGTCGCCACCGCCTGGACAAGGACGAGCGCGGCGAGCGGGTGCATCCCGAGCTGACGCATGAGGGCCCAGCCCACGGTCGCGGACGCCCCGAAGAGCGCCGAGGCGGTCAGGATCGCGCCGTAACCCCGGAGCTCTCCCACGCCCGGCGGGAGGCGCGTCCGCCACAAATCCCTTCGCGTGCGCAACGCTTATCTCGGAACGGCGCCATCCGAACGGCGAGTCGGGCGCGGGAGGCACGCCGTGGGCGACCTGCTTCGGGTGATTCGGGACGACGGCCACGCGGACCCCGCGACGGACCCGACGTTATCGAAGGACGAGCTCGTCACGTTGTACCGGTTCATGCTCCTCGAGCGGACGCTCGACACCCGCATGCTCAGCCTGCAGCGGCAGGGCCGGATTGGCTTCTACGGGCCGAGCGTCGGGCAGGAGGCGGCGATCGTCGGCGCCGCGTCCGCGATGGAACCGCGGGACTGGATCTTCCCGCAGTACCGCGAGCCGGGCGCGGCGCTCGTCCGCGGGATGCCGCTCAAGGAACTCGTCGCGCAGTTCTTCGGGAACGCGGAGGACCCGATCAAGGGCCGCCAGATGCCGTGCCACTACGTGTACCGCCAAGGGAACTTCATGTCGATCAGCTCGTGCGTCGGGACGCAGATCCCGCTCGCGGTCGGCGCCGCGTGGGCCGCGCGGATCCGGAAGGACCCGATCGTGTGCCTCGTCTACTTCGGCGATGGAGGGACGAGCACCGCGGACTTCCACGTCGGGATGAACTTCGCGGGCGTGTTCCAAGCGCCCGTCGTGTTCCTCTGCAACAACAACCAGTGGGCGATCTCCGTGCCGGTCGAGAAGCAGACGCGATCGGAGACGATTGCGCAGAAGGCGACCGCGTATGGCTTCGACGGGGTCCGCGTCGACGGCATGGACGCTTTGGCGGTGGTCGCCGCAGTCCGCGAGGCGCAGGGAAAGGCGCGCGCGGGCGGCGGCCCCACGCTCGTGGAGGCGCTCACGTACCGGCTCGGCCCGCACTCGTCCTCCGACGACCCGTCGCGGTACCGGGATGAGAAGGAGGTCGAGAAGTGGCGGCGCCGCGACCCGATCGACGTCATGCGAAACCACCTGCTCGCCCGCGGGGTCTGGGACGC
>JACQPO010000224.1 GCA_016207545.1 Methanobacteriota archaeon
CAAGCGTCGTGAAGAACACGTTGTTACGCCACGCGCAGGAGACGGGCCGCGTCGGCGTCGTCGTCGCGCCGTTCGACACGGAACTGTTCGGCCACTGGTGGTTCGAGGGGCCTCGGTGGCTCGAGGGGGTCATCCGCGGCCTGCAGGACGAGGTGACGACGACCACCGCGTCGGCGTTCCTGAAGAAGCATCCCCCGAAGTCAATCATCCGGCTGCCGGAGGGCTCTTGGGGCCAAGGCGGATACCACTGGGTCTGGATGAACGACAACACGAAGTGGGTGTGGCAACTCGTGTACCAAGCGGAGGACGCGTTCCTGGAGGTGGTGCGTGCGGCTCGCCGGCGGCAGGCCCAGCCCGGCGTGAAGCGGGCGCTCGCGCAGCTCGCGCGCGAACTCCTCCTCCTCGAGTCGTCGGATTGGCCGTTCCTCATCACGACCTGGTCCGCGCGGGACTACGCGGAGGCGCGCGCCCGGCTCCACGTGGAGGCGTTCGAAACCGTCCTCGGCATCGTGCGGCGTGCGACGGAAGGCACGATGGGCCGCGAGGACGAGGCCACGCTCGCCCAGCTCGAGGCGCGGGACGGCCCGTTCCCGAACGCGGACCCGGCGTGGTGGCTGGGGGACTGACCCGTTGGCGGTCCTCTCCTTCCACTTCCACGGTTACCAGCCGGGCGACATCGTCCGCTGGGTCGAACCGGATCCGTTGAAGCCGCTGCGGTTCGAGGAGCGCGTTTCGCCCGTCGCGCACAGGATTGGCGGGGAGCGGGTCGTCGGACGGAACTGGACGGACGCCGTGCTCCACGCGTACGGTCGCATGGAGTCCGTGCTCGAGCGCGTTTCCGGCGCCGCGTCCGTGGACATCGAGCCGCAGACCCTCGCGTGGCTCCTCGAGAAGGACGAGGCCGCATACCGACGGGTGTTGGCGGCATGGGAACGGGGTGTCGCGGGGTTCGCGCTCACGCCGCCGTTCCACGCGATCCTGCCGCATCATCACCGGCTCGAGCGGGAAATCCTATTCGAGGTGATGATCGACTTCTTCGCCCCGGTCCTGCGGCGGTGTCACGGACGTCCGATCGGCCTGTGGCTCCCCGAGGCCGCGCATTCTGCGGAGACGATGGAGAGCTACGTCGCCGCCGCCCGTCACGCGACGACGCACCTGGAGGGATTGCCGGACGTCATTCATGGTTCCCACCTCGTCTGCGATGCCCGCCAGATTGCCGGCGGGAAGGGGGCCGAGGGTTGGTACCGCGCGGGGGGGATGCCTGCGTTCGCGCGCGACCCCGCGATGAGCGGAGACTTCGCCTTCGGGGCTTCGCGGCCTCCAGAATTCGCCACCGCGGCGCAGGCACACGGACACGAGTCCCTCCTCGTCGCGGCGGACCTGGAATTCCTCCTCGCGAATCCCACGCAGGCGGAGCGGTTCGAGCGCATCGTCGAGGAATTGCGGTCGACGGGTCGCACGGTCACGTTCCCCACTCCCCCGCCAAAGATGCCGAGGGCACAGCTCGTCGAGTTCTCCAGTTGGTCGGACTACGAGGAACACCTCGCCCAAGGCCACACCTCCGACACGCGGTGGACGGGCATCCGGAGGGCGGACGGCCACGTCGTGGGCCGGCACCATCGCGACCGTCCGTTGTCCCAGCTGTGGAAGCATGCGTTCACGCTCGCGACGGAGCAGATCGAGACGGCGATTCGCCGCGCGGCGCGCGAAATCCTCCCGGGACAAGACGACGGCCGGAAGCGGGAGATGCTCCGCCGATTGGCGGTGGCGTACGGGCGCCACGTGTGGCAGGAGCATTACCGCGCGGCGGGCCTTTCCTCGGGGGAGGTCGACTTTGCGAAGGCCGTCGAGGGGATTTCTGGCGGCTTGGACGTCGAGGTTGTTGCGTACCTCGCGCGTGGATACGTGATGATGCTCATGGGGCTCCGCTCGGACCCGCGGTTCTGGGACAACCCCGACACGCGCGTCACCTTCCAGAACGTCGCGTGTCTCGCCCAAGCGTTGCTGGATGTGTCGGAAGCGGCCCGCCGGGCGCGGAAGGAGGATCTCGCGCAACGCCTCCTGCAGCCCTTCCCAGCGACGTTGTTCGAGTTCGTGGAGGCGTACGGACGGCACGGCTTCGGATCCCTGCACGGCGCGCAGGGCTGGGAAACAACGGAGACCGCTTGGCTCGCGGCCCTGCAGTCCGAGGTCTCCCCGAAGTCCGGCTACGGCGTCGTTCGACGGGCCACCCTCTTCGCAATCGGCGAATCGAATTGGAACCTTGTCGCCGACCGGCCCCTGTCCCGCGAGGAGATTGTCGCGGACACCGGCCACATCGTCGGAGAGTCCCACGGCGAGTGGAGCAATCCGACGTGGTGCGAGCACGGCACGAAGTGAAGAGCACCGGAAGGTTCATCGCGGAAACCCCGGGTTACCGGCGCGATGAAGGCGACGATCCTCACGTGGGAATTCCCGCCGAACGTCTATGGAGGGGCGGGCGTCCACGCGAAACACATTGCCCTCGCGCTGTGCAAGCTCATCGAGGTCCAAGTCCGCACCCTGGAGGAGGGCCCCGCGCCCGACTTCCCCGGCCTCAGGGTTTGGCGGTACCGCCCGTCCGTGCGCGGCCTCGCGGCCCCGGACCCGAGGATGGCGAAGGCGTTCGAGGTCCTCTCGTTCAACGTGAACATGGTGTCGGACCCGATCGATTCCGAAATCGTGCACACCCACACGTGGTACACGAACTTCGCGGGCGCCCTCGCGAAGAAGGTGTACGGGTGCAAGCTGTTAGCGACGGTCCACTCCCTGGAACCGTTGCGGCCGTGGAAGCGGGAACAGCTCGGCGCGGGGTACGAGCTCAGCTCCTGGATGGAACGGGAAGGGCTTGAAGCGTGCGACGCGGTCGTCGCGGTCTCCCAGGAAATGAAGGAAGACATCCTGAAGTTCTATCAAATCCAGCCCGCCCGTGTGCACGTGATTCACAACGGCGTGGACCCGGAGAAGTACCATCCGAAAGACGGGACCGATAGCCTCGCGAAGTTCGGCATCCGGAAACCGTTCGTGTTCTTCGTCGGCCGGCTCAGCCGCCAGAAGGGGATCTTCGACCTCGTGGAGGCGATGGACCATGTTCCGGAACACGTGCAACTCGTCCTCGCGACGGGAAAGCCGGACACGCCGGAGATCGAGGACGAGCTCCGCCAAACCCTTCGCAAGAGGCCCGACGTCGTGTGGATCCACCAGATGCTCGAGGACCCGGACCTCGTGAACCTGTACAACGAGGCCGCGGTGTTCGCGTGCCCGTCGATCTACGAACCGTTCGGGATCATCAACCTCGAGGCGATGGCGTGCGAGACGCCCGTCGTCGCGACCCGCGTCGGCGGGATCCCGGAGGTCGTCGTCGACGGGGAGACGGGATTCCTCGTTCCGCCGAGGGAGCCGGAGAGGTTCGGCGCCGCGATCACGAAGCTGATTGAGGAGCCGGACCTCGCGGCGTGCATGGGGAAGGCGGGCCGCGAACGCGTGCTCGAACAGTTCACCTGGGACCGGATCGCGGAGAAGACGCTCGCCCTGTACCGGTCGCTGATGTGATGCCGACCCGATGGGACGCCGCCATTCGTGCGCTCGACGACGCGCTGCGCCGACCGGGCCCGATGCGCGCATGGCTCCGCTCCCGCCGATGGTGCGGGGAGACGCTCACCGCGAGGACGGAGGTGGCGGTGAAGGACCGCGCGACGTTGTGGTCCTCGGACGACGAGGCGCTCGTCCTGTTCCTCGCCACCGCCAAAGAGGCGCAGGCCACGGTGCCGATGCACCTGCCGTTCTCCCTGTGCACGTCGCCGCCAGATGGGGAGGCGTTCCCGTTGGCGGTCGGGGGCGGAACCGTGCACGTGATCGAGGCGGAGCGGCGCGAAGCGTATGCGCGCTTCCTCACCGAGGAATTTCGCAGCCACGACGCGATTCCCACGGAGGGGAAGGACACGCTGCGGTTGTCCGGCACCGCGGGCGGCGTCTTCCTCCGGATGGGGCCCACCGCGGAGGGCGACTCCTCGAACCTCCTCATCCGGTATGGGACGGACCGCGCCGAGGTCGTGTTCAAGAGCTACAAGTTCCCCGACGTGCACAACCGAGAGCCGGACATCTTCGCGCGGCTCGCCAAGAAGGGCTTCCCGCACGTGCCGCGTTACCTCGGAGAACTCGCGCTCGGCCGCGGGGAGACGCGCCTCGTCCTCGGGATTGCGACGGAGCACGTGGAGGCCACGGATGCGTTCGCATGGCTCACCGCGGGATGGGACGCGGAACTGCGCGGAGAGCCCGTGGCGCCGGACTTCGAGGCCCGCAGCCTCTCGTTGGCGGCATCCCTGGGAGAAGCGACCGCGGATCTGCACGAGGCCCTGTTCGACCGCCATCCCGGCCCGTTTCAGGCGGAGACGTTCACGCGCGAGGATGCGGAGGCGGCGATCAAGACGGCCTTGGGTTACCTCTCGGACGCCCTCGTGCGTTTGGCGGCGTTGGCGCGACAAGGGGACCGCACCTCCGCGGCGCGCGCGGCGACGACGCGCCAGATGGTCTTCGAGAACCGGGAGCGGATCGAAACCGTGCTCCGCGGGTTGGCGGCGACCGTGGGCACGTCGAAGGCGATCACCCACGCGGACCTCCACTTGGCGCAGGTCTTGCAGACGGAGGACGGCCGCCTCTTTTTCGTCGACTTCGAGGGCGAGCCCGAGCGGGCCCCGGGGCAGCGCCACGTGAAGTTCCCGCCACTCCGGGACGTCGCGACGATGAACCGCTCGTTCGCGTACGTGCGCGACTACGCATGGCGGGGGTTCACGCGAGGGGATGCCGCGTCCGCCCTTCGGTTCCTCAGACGGGAATCGTTCACCCCGGAGGAATCAACGGTCGCGGAGCGTCTGGCGGCGTGGGAGCGGGCCGCGGTCGAGCGGTACACGCGGCGATACCTCGCGCGGTCGCGCCTCTATCCGGAGATGGACAACGCGGAGGCGTGGCGCGCGATCAAAGGATGGATGGTCGAGAAGGCGTTGTACGAGTTGCGGTACGAGCTGAAGCACCGCCCCCCGAACGTGTTCATTCCGCTCGGGGGCGTGATGTCGCTGGCCGCCGGCTCAGACTGAGGCCGTTGGATGGAAAGACGCGTCGTCCAAGTTTCCCGGGACATCCGAGCCCGCGATGCGGATCCCCTGGTGCACGAGTGGTGCCGTGGTGAAAGGCGCGACCGTTACGAGCCGTCGCGAGCTCAAGTCGGCGGCGGGCGGCATCCATGGGCACCTCAGCCGCCCGGGGTCTGGCATGGGCACGGTCGAGGTGAACTTCCTTCCGGCCGCGGCTGCGGTCGAAGTCATCGTCCACGACAACCGTCGAGGCCGGTGGGCAGGAGATGCTTGGGAGCGCCTCGCGCGCCTGGCTCGCACACCTCTCGCGTGATCCGGTCGCAACCTTTATGAGGGATTCCGTATCTACGCAGGGTAGATACATGATCGTGCGGGTACGACGGTGGGGGAACAGCCTGGCGGTAAGGCTCCGGAAGGAGGAGCTCGAGCGGGCGGGCGTCTCGGAGGGGGACCTCGTCAGGGTGGAGGTTGTCAAGGTCGTGAAAGGCAGGCTCGACCTTGACACTCTGCCGACGTTCAAGGATCCGGACCCTCGAGCGAGCGTGCGCCACGACGAGTACCTCTACGGGTGGAAGCGTGCGGGTCGCCGACACTAGCTTCCTGTACGCTTTGTTCTCCCAGGAGGATGTGTTTCACTCGCGTGCCGTTCGCGATGCACGTGGCCAGGAGCCCTTGGTGATTCCCGCGGAGATCCTGTCCGAGACCCTCGCGCTCATCCAGTACCGCCAAGGACTTGACCCGGCCCGGTCCGCCGGAGAGTGGATTCGCGATCAAGACTTGGTGGAAATCGGTCTGCCTTCGCGACAAACGCTCGATGCCGCATGGCAGGAATTCCACATGGCGGGCGGTCGGATCAGCTATCCCGATGCGGTCGTCGTGAGCTGGTGTCGGTCGGTGTGCGCAGCACCCCTTTCCTTCGACACCGAACTTCTCTCGTATCTACGGGCGTGAACGGCTGAGCTAGCGGGTGGCGGTCCACAGGATCGCGCCGAGGCCGCCCGCCTCGAACGCGCCGACGCCGAACAGGTACGGGGTAAGCTCGTACCTGAGGAGCGGCATCATCGTCACGTACGCGTACACGAGGAGCACGTTCTGAAGCAGGAACGCGGCCGCGAACACGAGGAGGGCGAGCGTGAACGGCGCCCTCGTCGCGCGGTACGTGCGGCCGTACACCGCCAGAAGCGTGGCGGCAAGGATGGCATTGACCGCGCCCACGCCGATGCTCCCCATCATGAACATGTCCGCCATGCGGGCTCACCTACCGTCGCCGGATGCTTGGACGTTTGCCACAATCTCACCTCAATCCCCCTCCGGGAACGCCTTCGCGCAAATCTCCTCGAAGACGGCGTAATTCGCCTCGAGGGTCGCGGACAGGAAGTACGGGGCGGCGTACGCGTCCCCCGCGGGGCGCGTGAGCAGCCCGTTCTTCACGAGCAGGTCGAGGTGATGCCGGATCGTGCGGTAGTCCAGCCCGAGCGCCTCGCTGAGCTGGTGCGCGTTCCGCGGACGCTCCCGCAAGGTGCGGATGATCCGGGCGCGGTTGATCCCCCCGCGGGTCCCCGCGAGGATGTACCACAGGAGCTGGCGAAGGGCGGTGCTCACCGGCGCGGCTAACGGCGCAGGGGATAAA
>JACQPO010000212.1 GCA_016207545.1 Methanobacteriota archaeon
CGTGCACGGACGGGTCCCGTTCGCCCTCGTCGCCGTCCTTCTCGTGTTGTCCGCGTCCGTCAGCGCGATGTACCTCGCCGCGTTCGCCCACGATGCGGTAGAGCGCCGCCTGCGGGAGGCGCAGCTCGACGCGCTCGCCCAGGTCACGGACGCGGTTCACGCGGAGGTTCAGGCGCAAGCCGAGGTCCTCGCCCTCCAGGCGATCGACCGCGGAATTGAGGGGCTCGTGAACGAGAGCCGCATCGCGCAGGCGTTCCGTGAGGCGTTCGCGGGGTACGTGGCGGAGCATTTTCCGCGCACGGTCCGCTCCGTGACGGTGCATGTGTCGGCGTTCGACGGCGCCCTCTACCTCGTGCGCCAACGGGTGGAGGACGCGGTCCCGCCGGAGGACGTCCGCGGTTGGCGGATGAACGGGACCAATATGCAGGGACCGGATCCGGGCGCCCCCGAAGCGTGGGCGCTCGTCGATCGGCTCGCGTACTTCGGCATCGCGGGGTACGTGAACTACACGCTCACCGTTGGCGGCTTCACGCTGCGGCGGTCCGCCTCGCTCGATCGGATTCTGCCCGTCCCCGCGCCGTTCCTCGAGGCGAAGGTCGAGCAGGCAGTGGCCTCAGGGCGTAGCGACCTTGTCGGGATCGGTCGCACCGTAAAGGCGATTGTCGCGACCCTCGTCCAGCTGCGCGTCCTCCAGGGGTTTGCGTCCCCCGTGAAGGCGGGCACGACGACGCGCGGCGTGCTGACGCCGGACGATGTCGCGTTGGCGGTGAACCTTGCAATCCTCCTCGAGGAGGTTCGGCGGTTCCGCTCGTTCGACCGGGATGCTGCAGTCGCGCTCGACGCCGCGTACGGTCGCCCGGAGCTACCCGCCGACGCGTCACCGCCAGGGGCGGACCGAACGTGGACGTCTCTCCTCGAGCGCTATGCGGCGAAGGGAAGCGTCGATCCGGTCGATCTGTACGCCCTTCACCGGGGACTCGACGTGGAACGGTTGCCGGTCGGCGCGCTCCTCGCGCAGGCGGTCGCGGCGCTCGCAGACGATGCCGTGCTGAAACACCTGGACTATCTGGGCCTCACCCCGCTCGCGGACTGGCTCGTGTCCGTCGGGGAAGGATTCGCCGCCACGTTCGAGGCGTTCCTACGGTGGCTCGCGGGGGCACCGGAGCGCGAGGTCGCATACGTGCACCAATTCCTGCGAGAACTCCTCCTCCCCACCGCCGGCCGCACGACGTTCCTCGGCCCCGCCAGCATCGCCCTCCCCGAGCGGACGTACGCGATCGTGGACGGTTCGTCCGCGGTGAACATCACGGTCCCCGCCTACGGAGCGAGTGTGCCATTTCCATGGAGAGATCTGGTCGCGCGGGAGTTCGGCGAGTTCTGGGCCGCTCATTACCCTGACTTCGAGGCGGGAGTTCGCCGCCTCCACGCCGGGATTCGGGATCTCACGAACGATGTCGCGGCGCGGCTGGCTGAGGACGCTGCATTCGTCGACGCTCTTGGCGGTTCAGCCGAACCCCTCGACCCGAACGACGGAGCGACCTTTTTGGCGGTCCTCGCCGCCCGCATCGAGAAGGCGGTGGATGAGGCGATTGAACGGCTCCGTTCGGACCCCGCCGCGATGGACGCGATGATCGCGCCGTTGTGGGAACGTGCCAAGGAGCTTGTCGCGGACCTCGTCGATCTCCTCGTCGAATCGTACCCGACGCTTGCGGACGAGGCCTTGACGATCGCGGAGGGGGAACGAGCCCTGGCGGACGACGTTTGGACTCGCGCCTCGCTTGATTCGGACTTCGCGGCGCTCGGGGAGGACGGCCGGAACGCTCTCCGCACGGCCATCGAGGCCGATGTGGCCGACTCAGGGTGGGTCCGCTCTACGTTTGCCTCTCGGCGCGCGGAGGACGTTGCGCGATGGAGCCTCGCCCTGGCGGCGGTCAACGAGACGGTCCTTCCCGGGACTCCGACGCTGCGAGAGCGGTTGCGGGAGGCGGCGGTCGGCGTCGGCGGCTGGCTGCTCCATGCGCGTTCCGCGATGCGCGGACTCCTGCAGGAAGCGCTCGGCCAAGAGGCGCTCGCCGCGCACGTTGCGACGCGGCTGGACCCATTCCTGTTCCGGGATGTTCCCACGGGCCGCGCGAAAGCGGAGCCGTTTCGGGTGCACCACGAACCCGGCGTGGTGCGCGAGGGCGGTCCTGACGGACTTCGCATTGAAATCGTCGATCCCGCCACCGTTCCGTTGGCCGTGGACACGCCGAACGTGCACTACACGAGGCCGTTCGAGCGATCCACACGCCCGTTCACGACGCAGTGGACCGTCCGCGTGTCGGGACTCGTCCAGCTGCGCGTGGAGACCGTCGACCGCGTCCTCTTCGGACCCGACGGGCTGA
>JACQPO010000213.1 GCA_016207545.1 Methanobacteriota archaeon
GCGGTGCGGTGTCCTGGATCGACTTCCGGGCCCTCGCGACCGACAGCGCCACGAGCGGCATCGGGGTTTACCTCGACACGGGCACCGTGCAGGACGAGTGGGACGCGTCGGACGCACCCGTGACGCTGGCCTCGGTCGCGCCCACGGTCTTCCCGCCGGGAGGGGTGGCGTTCACGATCACCTTCCCTGCGCCGGGCCTCGACGTTCCGGACGCGAACGCGGGCGCCTTCGACATCTTCTTCGTCGTCCGCTCGGACGCGATCGAGACGGGGGACGCGTTCGACCTGCGAATCGAAGCGTACGACGTCGCGGTCCGCGGGCTGCTCGCCCCGCAGGGAGACACCGTGGACGCGGACCTCGCGACGCCGCTCCCGTTCGCGGTCATCCCGTCCTCCCGCGTCCTGGGCGACAGTACGCCTCCGCGGTTGCGGAACTTGCAGTGGACGGAGGCGAGCGCGTACTTGGGCGCGCTCGGCCTCGACCTGTACTTCGTGAACACGATGCCCGCAACGCAGGTCGCGGACGCCACCGGGCAGGCGCGGGACGACGAGTCCGGGCTCCTGGAGGCATCGTTCTCTGCGGAGTCGAGCCTCGCGTCGAGCCCAGGGCCCGTGTCCCTGTTCGGGGCGGGCGCGTGGCGCGCGTGGTCGGGCACGTACGGCTTCGCCGCGGCGAGCACGGACGCGTCGAGCCCCGCCGTGGTGACCGTGACGGACCAGGTGGGCAATGCGATCACCACGGACGCCCTCGGCTCCAACTTCCGGTACATCCAGACCACGCAGGCGATCCTGATCCAGCCAAATCCCGGGTGGATTCCACCGGGCGGTCCCTTCTGGGTCGATCCCGCCGGGAAGCTGTGGTTCGGCAACCTGATCCAGGGCGTGGCGACGGTCACGCTCCGCGTGGACATCATCTCCCTGTTCGGCGGCGGCCTCGCGAACGTGTCCGCGTCCGTGGAGCCGTCTCTCGCGGGCGGCCCCTTCCCCGCGTTCCGGGACTTCCCGCCGGGGGTGGATGCCGCCACACACGGCGTGGACTACCAGATCGCGGCGAACAGCACGGGCGCGTCGAGCCCCGTGCGCCTCACCGCGTTCGACAACTCCGGCAACTCCGTGACGGCGGACTTTGAATACGGTCTCGACACGGAAGGCCCGGTGATTACGATCGACTACCCGACCACGGGCGCGGCTCTCACGGGGACGTTCACGGTCCGCGCAACGGTTAGCGACGCGCTCACCGCCGTGGACCGCGTCGAGCTCGAGGTGGACCCCTTCGGAGGCTTCCAGCGGATGTTCTTCGACGGGACCGCGTACTTCCTCCCGATCAGCTCCGCGCTGTGGCCCGACGGGCCGCACCGCCTGATCGTGCGGGCGACGGACATGGTCGACAACGCGCATGCGGTCGGTGTCGACGTCGTGTTCGGGAATGCAGCCTCAGATACGACGGCCCCGACGGCGGCGTTCGTCGCTCCGGCCGCGGGCGAGCTCGTGCGCGGTGTCCTCGTCTTCCGCGTATCCGCGGCGGACGCGGGCGGCATTCAGGCGGTTGAACTCACGGTGTTCGGGCAGACCGTGCCGATGGTGTTCAACGCCGCCACGGGCTACTGGGAGTACGCGTTCGACAGCCGCTCGATCACGGACAACCGGTACACGGGGACGGTCGTCGTGACGGACGAGGCAGGGCTGCAGACCACGGCCACCGTTTCCTTCGCAGTGCAGAACGGCGACGCCTGGGGCTCGCTCCTCGATGCGACTCCGTTCCTCCTGCTCCTCTTCCTCATCGTCGCGTTCGTCCTTGTCGTATGGATGATGCGGCGCGGGCTCTGGGGCGCGGCGCGGCGAAAGGAGAAGGGACCGCCACCTCCGGAGGGCTAGTCGGACGGGGCGTGGGGGCGGAGCCCTCACGCGTAGTGCGTCTGGCTCTGCTCCCGCAGGAACTGCTTAAGGTAGAAGGGGCCGCCCGCCCCCTTGCCGGAGATCCCGCTCATCTTCCAGCCCACGAACGGCTGCGCGCCGACGACCGCACCCGTCGTGGCCCCTTGGCGGCGGTTCGCGTATACGGTCCCTGCCTCGATTCGCTCGAAGAACGCGTTCATCTCCCGCTCGTCCTTTGTGAAGATGCCGCCGGTCAGCCCGTACTCCACGGAGTTCGCCACGTCGATGCCGTCGTCGAGGCCGTCGAACGGGATGACGGACAGGATCGGGACGAACAGCTCCTCGCGGTTGATCCGGTGCGTCCGCGGGAGGCGGTCCACAATCGTCGGCTCCACGTAGTACCCGTGCTTGAGCATGCCGTCCGTGCGCACACCACCGCCCGTGAGGACCTTCCCGTCCCGCCGTGCGACGCCCGCAAACTTCCGGAACTTCTCGAAGGCGGCCTCGTCGATGAGCGGGCCGAGGTACGCGTCCCGCTCCCACGGCGGGCCGAGGACAATCTGGTCCGTCTGCTCGACGAGGAGGTCGAGGAAGTCCCGCTGCACCTTCCGGTCCACGAGCACGCGGGACGTCGCGCTGCACTTCTGGCCGCCGTACCCGAAGGCGCCCTTCACGACGCCTTCCGCGGCGATGGGGAGGTCCGCCTTCGCGGTCACGATCGCGGCGTTCTTTCCACCCATTTCCGTGATGATCGGCCGCGGACGTTTCGCGGTGAATTGGCGGTAGGAGGAGAGGCCTACGTCGCGGGAGCCCGTGAACACGAGCCCGTCGACGTCGTCGCTCCCGACGAGGGTCGCGCCGACCGTACTGCCGCCGCCGGTCACGTAGTTCAGCACGCCGGGGGGAAGGCCCGCCTCGCGTAGGATTTCGAAGAGGCGGAGCGCCATGAACGGCGTGTCGCTCGCGGGCTTCAGGACTGCCGTGTTCCCGGTGACGAGCGCGCCGATCGTCATCCCCGTCGCAATCGCGAGCGGGAAGTTGAACGGCGAGATGACCGCCCATACGCCGTACGGCTTGAGGACGCTCCGCGTCCGCTCGGTCTTCACGGCCCGGCCCATCGGCTGGTCGAATCCGTTGTGGTTGACCATGACCATGGAGTAGTAGCGGAGCATGTCGATCGCTTCGTCCACATCCGCCATCGCCTCGTAACGGTTCTTCCCGTTCTCGAACGACATCAGCGCAGCGAGTTCGTATTTCCAATCGGACATGAGGTCCGCGGCGCGGAGTATGATTCGCACGCGGTCCATGTAGTCCATCCGGGACCACTCGAGGAACGCAGCCGTGGCGGCGGCAATCGCGCGGCGGGCGTGGCCCTTCGTGCCCGCCTGGAATCGGCCGAGGAGGATTCGAAGGTCGCCGGGGGCGCGGTCCTCGAACGTCGCGCGGGCCGTGACGTCTTCGTCGCCGATGTAGATCGGGTGCGTGTCCCCGAAGTGCTCGCGCACCTTGTACACGGCGGATTCGTACCGGCTGTGGAACTCCTCCTGCTTGCCGGTCTCGACTGCCGAAAGC
>JACQPO010000217.1 GCA_016207545.1 Methanobacteriota archaeon
AGCCTCGGCAGCGCGTTCGCCGTCGTCCGCGGGGACCCGTTTCTCGTCGCGGCCGCTGGGACGTTTGCGAGCGTGTTCGCACCGATTGCGCTCGCGGGGCCGGCCGCCCTCCTTGCGGCGCTCCGCATCGCCCGGTTCCGCCCGGGTTCCTCGCGGGGGGTCGCCGCGTGACGGCACTTCGCGCGCTCCTGTCGATCCCGTTCGTGCTCGCGACGGTCGCAGCTCTCAGCGCCCTTTCCGACCACGCGGCCGCGCGGTGCTTCGGTGTCCCCGAGGAAATCGGGCCGGCTTGGTACGTTCACCTGAACGCAACAACGGCGGACGGCACACGGGACGGCGCGGAGTTCGGCGCCGCCAAGGGCGCCACGGAGTTTTTCGACGACGGGCTCGACATCTACGAGCCGGACCCCGGGGATCGCCCGATTTCCCTCTTCCTCCGGATCGGGGCCGGCGAGATCACGTTCGTCCGCGTGAACGTCAGCGTGAACGACGACTTCGCGACGACGATCTGGCCCCTCGCCTTTGAATACCGCGGGGAGGGGCCGACGCGCATCCTCCTGGAATGGAGCGCGGCGGACATCGCCCTGGTCCCCGACTCCTGGACCCTAATCATCCGGCCCGTCGGGATTGGGCCGATCGACATGCGGGTCGAGAGTTCCGTGGGGGTCCTCGGGAATCCCGGGGTCACGAGCGCATGGATCTACGGGAAGAATGTCCCCTCCGCGGTCCCGCCCCTCTCCTCAGAGGCTTTGGCGGTCGCGGTCGTTGCGTACGCGGCGCTCGTCGCGGCCGCCTTGTACCTTCGCGCGCGACGTCGCAAGCGAGGACAACGGGATACCCTGATCGAAACGGATCGACAAGGAGGGGAGTCGCCGCGAAGGCCCTGACCTCGGACCGGATTGCGAGGTTCGCGCGCACCGTCCGCACGGACTGGGCCCGTAGGCTCGTCATGGCAACGGCCTTTGCGGTGAGCTATCCCCTTCTCTTCGAAGGCCTTCCCGACGACACGCACCTCTCGGGCCTTCCCTTCCGCGGCGAGGCGATCCTCCTCGCGCTCGCCATCGCCGTCGGCCCGTGGGGCACGGCCGGCATCGTCGCGGGCGCGGCGGCCCTTCGCCTGCTCGGGACCGACGCACTACCCACCACGTTCGCGCTTGCGGAAGCCCTTACGTTCACCATCTCCCTCACCCTCGCCCAACGGGTGTGGCGTCACGCGCACTTCCCCGCCAACGCCTTCGCCGCCCCCGCCGTGCTCACGGCGAGCATCGTCGTGGGCCTCGGCACGTATTGGACCCTCGCGATGTCGCGGCCGCTCTACGCGATTCTGTTCCTCCAGGCATTCCTTGCAATCAACGTCGTCGGCGTAGGCGCGCTCCTCCTATGGTCCATGCACGAATCCGGAGCGCGGCGCCTTCCCAGGAGGGAAGAGCCGCTCCGGTCCGGTGGCCTGCCTTGAAGCGCGTTCCGGATGGGAACGTCGCGGCGCTCGCTGAACGCATCCTCGTCGCGGCGATCTTCCTCGGAGGCTTCCTGCTTGCCTACCTTGCTGTGCCGTTCAACCCGACGATTCCCGGGACGTCCTTCCAGGTCCGGCCGGAACCCCTCGTGCTCATCCTCGCGCTCCCCGTCGGCCGCACGGCGCTCGGCGGCGCGACCGCCGGCATGCTTGTTCACAACTTTGCGTTTCGACTAGGACCGGAGATCACGCCGTTCTTCGCAATCGCACAGACCGCCACCGTCCTCCTCGCCGGGGCCGTCGGAATCCTCGTTTGGCGGCAATTCGCGCCCCCGGTCCGTGGAGTTGTGACGCCCTTGGCGTTCGTGGCGGTGTTCGTCCCAATCCTTGGATTCCTCTCCGCAGCCGAACTGCAGGCAATCCCGGCCGTAGAGATGGGACACATTTTCGAGGAAACGTTCGTCCCCCAGCTCATCGTAGGGCCGGCCGCGCTCCTCCTCTACGACACGAGGGCGAAGATCGTTCCGATGCGTTGGGCGTGACTACACGTTGACGACGACGACGTCCTTGATCGCCTGCATCCCCTGGAACGGGAGGATGAGGCGGCCCTGGGCGTCCGTCTTGAACAGGCGGGTCTCGAGTTCCTGGGCGGGCGTGACGAGGACGTCGACGACCTTTCCCGACCTCGTGTCCACGATGAAGTTCTCGATCATGCCCAGAATCTGGCCGTCGTTCGTCATCACGGTCTTCCCGCGCAGCTCGGTGGCGAACTTTCGCATCGGATCACCTGGTGGAGAAGCACGAGAACCGTGCTCCCATCCCTTCGCGAGCGGCATGGCGATGCGATTATAAGGAACTTTCGAGGCTCATCGGTAGTAGACGATCTCCTCTTTCTTCCGCGTGAGGGCTCGGGTCAATTCCTGCCCGATCCGCTCGTAGAACCGCATCGTCTCCTCGTCGATGCTCGGCGGGACAACCTTCCGCGACTCCTCGAAGTGCTTCATGGACACCTTCTTCGCCTTCGGGTCCTCCCGGAGCGCGGTCATCGCCGCCTCCCGGCACAGCCCTTCGATGTCCGCGCCAGAAAAGCCGTCGAGCTCGTCCGCGAGCGCCTCGAGGTCCACGTCCTTCTCCAGCGGCATCGCCCGCGTGTGGACCTTCAGGATCTCGAGCCGCGCCTTCTTGTCCGGCATCGGCACGAGGATGAGCCGGTCGAAGCGGCCCGTGCGGAGCAATCCGGGGTCGATCATGTCCGGCCGGTTCGTCGCGCCAATCACGACGACGCCCTCCATGCTTTCGAGCCCGTCCAGGGAGGTCAGGAGCTGGTTCACGACCCGCTCCGTGACGCCCTCGTCCGTGCCCGTGCCCCGCCTGTGGGCGATGCTGTCGAGCTCGTCGAGGAAGACGACGCACGGGGACACCTGCTTCGCCTTCTTGAAGATCATCCGGACGGCCTTCTCGGACTCGCCGACCCACTTGCTCATGACCTCGGGGCCCTTGATCGAGATGAAGTTCGCCTCGCTCTCGTTCGCGACCGCCTTTGCGAGGAGGGTCTTCCCCGTCCCCGGCGGGCCGTACAGGAGGATGCCCCGCGGCGGCTTGATGCCCATCCGCTGGAACGCGTCCGGGTCCTTGAGCGGCATCTCGACCGCTTCCCGGAGCTTCATCTTCACGTCCCCCAAGCCGCCGACGTCCCCCCACTCGATATGCGGGACCTCCACGAGGACCTCGCGCATCGCGCTCGGCTCGATCTCCTTGAGCGCGTTCTTGAAGTCCTCCTCCGTCACCCGCATCCGCTCGAGGACCTCCGGCGGGATCGGCCGGTCGAGGTCGATCTCCGGCAGGTACCGTCGAAGCGCCTTCATCGCGGCCTCGCGGCACAACGCCGCCGCGTCCGCGCCGACGAACCCGTGGGTGACGTTCGCGAGGTCCGTCAGGAGGCGGTCTTTGTCCTCCTCCGTGCCCTCGATCGGCATGCCGCGGGTGTGGATCTGCAGGATCTCCTTGCGCCCCTGGCGGTCCGGCACGCCGATTTCGATTTCTCGGTCGAACCGGCCGGGCCGGCGGAGCGCGAGGTCGAGCGCCTCCTCCCGGTTCGTGGCGCCGATGACGATGACCTGGCCACGTCCCTGGAGCCCGTCCATCAGGGTCAGGAGCTGCGCGACGACCCGCCGCTCGACTTCGCCGGTGACCTCCTCCCGCTTCGGGGCGATCGAGTCGAGCTCGTCGATGAACAGGACGGACGGGGCGTTCTTCTGCGCCTCCTCGAACCGCTCGCGGAGGCGCTCCTCGCTCTGACCGTAGTACTTCGACATGATTTCGGGACCCTGGATCGCGTAGAAGTTCGCGCCCGCCTCGTTCGCGACCGCCTTCGCGATCAGGGTCTTCCCCGTGCCCGGCGGGCCGTACAGGAGAACCCCCTTCGGCGGCTCGATCCCGAGGCGCTCGAACAGCTCCGCGTGCTTGAGCGGGAGTTCGATCATCTCGCGGACCTTGAGGAGCTCCTCGCTCAGGCCGCCGATGTCCTCGTACGTGATCGTCTGGGTGAGCACCTCGCCCTCGCGGACGGGCTCCTCCTTCATCTCGATGATCGAGTCGTCGACGATCTGGACAATGCCTTTGGGCATGACCTTGAGGACCATGAACGGCAGGGCGCCCCCCATGAGCGCGATGCCCGGGACGATGACGACGTCGCCCTTCGTGACGGGCCGCTTGAGCAAGCCGCGCTTCACGAAGTTCTCGATCCCCTGCCCGAACGAGATCTTGTGGCCCTCGCTGATGATCGGGGCGATCGTGACGCGCTCCGCGGGGAACACCTCCGCCTTGCGGACCTCGACCTTGTCCCCGATGCTGACGCCGAGGTTCCGGCGGACGAGGCCGTCCACGCGGACGATCCCCTTCCCCTCGTCCTCCTGCATCACCCGGAACAGCTTTGCGGCCGTCCCCTTCTTCCCGACGATCTCGACGACCTCGCCGACGTCGACCCCAAGGGCGAGGCGGGTCTTCGTGTCGACCCGGGCCCGACCGAGGCCCACGTCCGACTGGGGGGCTTCTGCCACCTTAAGAATGACCCTTTCGGGCACGGGGCGTTTCAACCTCCCGGCAGTATATCAAGATTGTTGTGCAATTGCCCGCGCGACCGGCACGGGTCAGGCGCGACCCTCGCGGGAGCGTCGGTGGCATTCGATCGCCTCCCCGAGCGTGAGTTCCCCGCGCGCGACGCGGCGTGCGAGACCCGTGGAGATCGTGACGCGTCCCTCGCTCGTGAGCCGGCTCTGTCGCTGGACCTCCCGCACCTCGCCCGGCGTCGGTTCCACGGTGTAGTACCGCGCCGCGCGGACGCCGCGGCTCCGCGCGATTTCCACGGCCGCATCCGCATCCGGCGAGGGCGTGCGGTGCGTCGTGCCTTTCTCGTCCACGATTTCCACGGGGAGGCCGAGGGGCGCGAGGGCGTTGATGATCCGGTTTCGGTTCGTCGGGTCCCCGTGGCCGATCCGCAGGCGGACGCGCTCCGTGGGGAAGCCGAGCAGGGCGGACCGCACGACGCTCGCGACCTCCTCCGGGCTCCCGGCGACCCGCGTGTCGATGACGTCCCCGTCCCCGAGGAACGCGATGCCCGGCGCGGCGCCCGGGTCGACGCCGACGACGAGTTCCCGCCAACGACGACGTCCTCGCAGGATCTGGAGCGCGCGCGCAACCGCGTCCGCGATGTCCTCGCAGGGGACGACCTCGGGGAACCGGACGTGCGGCGCTTCCTCCGGCGAGGTGAGGATCACGCCGACGTCCCGCGGAATCGGGTCGTGGAGGGAGAGGGAGCGGAACGGGACGTCCCGCGCCTTGAGGGCGGTCACGAGATCGTGGTACAGCCGGAAGTCCTCCGTAAGGACCCCGAGGACCTTTCGCATCCGATTGCGGAACCGCTTGGATTCCTAAAACGTTTGGCGTCGGACTAGTGTATTTCCGGACCTGAGTATGACTCTCGATAAGCGTCCCATAACCCATTCATACCGAGACGGACACTGACTGTCGTCGATTTCGGAGTGAGACGCTGGAGGAAAGCCTGACGGAAACGCAGCGTTCCGCCGTGATGCGGGACGTCGTCGTCGTGATGATGGTAGCGGGGGGCCTCATCGGATTCTATGCATTCTTCAAGGCCGTTTCGCTCCTCGCGGGACTGCCCTTCCCGTAACCGTCAGCGGAGCTTCTCGAAGAACGACTTCGGCCGGCGGGCGTAGTCGCCAAGGAGCTGTGCGAGTTTCTCCAACAACCGCCGCTCCTCCGCCGTCAGGCGGTGTGGCGTAACGACGATGACCCGAATGAGGAGGTCCCCGCGGCGGCCCGTCTCGAGGTCCGGCAACCCCTTCCCGCGGAGGCGCAAGAGGGTGTGAGACTGCGTTCCCGCGGGCACGTGGACCTTTGCGGCGCCATCCAAGGTCGGGACCTCGATATCGGCCCCGAGTCCGGCCTGGGTGAACGTGACGGGCCATTCAAGGACGACGTCACCGCCGTCCCGTCGGAACTGGGGATGCTCCTGCACCTGGACGAGGACGTAGAGGTCGCCCGGGGGCCCCCCGGGGTCGCCCGCCTCCCCCTTTGCGGGGACCCGGAGCCGCAGCCCGTCCGTCGCTCCCGCGGGGATCTCGACCTGAAGCGTGGAGGTCGTTTCCACGCGACCCGCGCCGCGGCATGTGGAGCAGGCGACCTCGGGCCACTGTCCGCGCCCCCCGCACCGCGGACACGTGGTGATGCTGATCACCTGCGTGAAGCCACGGGTCTGGGCTCGACTCACCTGGCCTCGGCCCTTGCACTCCGGGCACGTGACGAACCGACCGCCATGGGCACCTGTCCCGTTGCACTCCCGACACGGCGCGATCCGGGGGATGTGCAACTCCCGTCGCGCGCCGTGGGCCACGTCCTCGAGGGAGACCATGACCTCCGTCTCGAGATCTCGACCCCGCCGGGGCCCGCGGCGTCGCTGCCGTGGGCCGAAGAACTCCTCGAACAGGCTGCCACCGGACGGGGATCGACCGAAAAAGGACGAGAAAACGTCCGCGCCGAAGATATCCTCGATATCGCCGTAGTGCGTGAAGCGGGACCAGTCGAAGTCCTGCCCGCCCCAGACCTGTTGTTTCAGGCCGTCGTGACCGTACGCATCGTATAGCTTCCGCTTGTCATCGTCCGCGAGGACCTCATAGGCCTCGGACAATTCCTTGAACCGCTCCTCGGCCTGCTTCTTGTCCCCCTTCGCCATGTCGGGATGGTACTGCTTCGCGAGCCGCCGATAGGCCCGCTTGATCTCGTCCTTCGGGGCGACCCGGGGAACCCCGAGGACCTCGTAGTAATCCCGCTTCCCCATGCTAGACTGCGATTCCCGCCCCATACGTCAGGCTTTCTACTTGTCTACATCCTCGAAGTCCGCGTCGACGACCTTGTCGCCGCCGGACTCGCCGGATTTCGGCTCGTCGCCCGATGGCGGCGGGGTCGCCGTTGCCTGGGACTTCTGGTAAATCTCGAGGCCGATCTTCTGGGCTTCCGCGTTCAGGGCGTCGATCGCCCGACGGAGCGTCTGGAAGTCGTTCGAATCGAGCACCTTCTTCAGGTCTTCGACCTTCTCCTGAACGGACTTTTTCGTCGCATCGGAAATCTTGTCGCCCATCTCCCGCAGCATCTTCTCCGTCGCGTAGATTAGGGAATCCGCTTGGTTGCGCGTCTCCACAAGCTCCTTGCGGCGCCGGTCTTCCTCCGCGTGCGATTCCGCGTCGCGCATCGCGCGGTCGATGTCATTCCTCGACATCCGCTGCGGGGCCATGATCGTGAGCTTCTCGGACTTGCCGGTCCCCTTGTCCGTGGCCGTCACCGTGAGGATCCCGCTCGCGTCGATGTCGAATGTCACGTCGATCTGCGGCACGCCGCGCGGCGCGGGTGGAATCCCCGCGAGGAAGAACTTCCCGAGGCTGATGTTGTCCCCGGACATCGCCCGCTCGCCCTGGAGGACATGGACCTCGACCGTGCTCTGGCCGTCCGCCGCGGTCGTGAAAATCTCGGACTTCCGCGTCGGAATCGTCGTGTTCCGTTCGATCTGCTTGTGGAACACCCCTCCGAGGGTCTCCACCCCAAGGGAGAGCGGCGTCACATCGAGGAGGAGGATGTCCTTCACTTCGCCCGCGAGAATGCCCGCCTGGATCGACGCTCCAAGCGCGACGCACTGCATCGGGTCCACCCCGCGCTCCGCCTTCCGGCCGAGGACCTTCTCGAAGCGATCCCCGACGACGGGCATCCGGGTCGGCCCGCCCACAAGAATCACTTCCTTGACGTCCGTGTACTTCCATCCCGCATCCTGGAACGCCTGACGAATCGGCGACTCGAGGCGCGCGAGGACGGGTTCGACGAGTTCCTCGAGTTTCGCCCGCGTCAGGCGCTTCTCGAGATGGAGCGGCCGCTCGTTCTTCTGTGCGAGGAACGGAAGGTTGATTGTCGTCTCGAGGGTGCTCGACAGCTCGATCTTCGCCTTCTCCGCGGCGTCCCGGGTCCTCTGCATCGCCTGGCGGTCGTTCGAGACGTCGAGGCCATGTTCCCTCCGAAACTCCTCGACGAGCCATCGGACGATCGTGTTGTCCATGTCCATCCCCCCGAGAGCCGTGTCTCCGCTCGTCGAGATGACTTCGAACACGCCGTCGCCCATCTCCATGAGGGTGACGTCGAACGTCCCGCCGCCGAAGTCGAGGACGCAAATCTTGCCCTCGCCCTTCTTGTCGAGCCCGTACGCGAGTGCCGCCGCGGTCGGCTCGTTCACGAGGCGCATAACCTCGAGCCCCGCAATGCGGCCCGCGTCACGGGTCGCCTGCCGCTGATTGTCGTTGAAGTACGCGGGGACCGTGATCACCGCCTGTGAGACGGGCTCCCCCAGGAACGCCTCCGCGTCCGTCCGGATCTTTCGGAGGATCATTGCGCTGAGCTCCTGCGGCGTATACGATTTCTGATCGATCGTAACCTTGTAGTCCGTGCCCATCTTCCGTTTGATCTGCATCACCGTGCGCTCAGGGTTCAGCACGGCCTGCCGCTTCGCGGGCTCCCCGACGAGGATCTGTCCGTCCTTCGTGAACGCGATCACGGACGGGAACATCTTCCCGCCGTACGTCGAGCCCTCTGCGCTTGGGATGATCCTAGGCGTTCCCGCTTCCATGTACGCGGCCTCGGAGTTCGTCGTCCCGAGGTCGATGCCGATAATCTTACCCATGTTCCTCACCTTCCTTCTTCACGACAATGACCTGTGACGGTCGAATCACCTTGATCGGGAACCGATACCCTTTGCGGATGACCTCCTTCACCGTCCCATCTGGGAA
>JACQPO010000216.1 GCA_016207545.1 Methanobacteriota archaeon
GTATCGGACTTCGACGGGGACGGGGACCCGGGCCTCACGGTCGACAAGGACTCGATCCCCTCGACCGCGCCCCGATGGGCCCTCGAGCCCGGCTTCGCCCGCCCGTTCCGCCTCCGCGGCAACGTCACCGTGTATCTGTACCTCGACAGCAAGACGCCATCGGACACCGCGAGCCTGACGTTCACCCTGTACGACGGGGGCACGACGACGATCCTCTCCCGCACCGTGTCCGTGACGTTCAACGCGTTCCCGGACTGGCAGCCGTTCTCCTGGGACCTTGGGTCCGTGGACTACTGGATGGCGGAAGGCGCGCGCCTCGAATTCCGGATCAGCATGGGCATCTTGGGCGACGACGTGTATGTCGCGTACGACGGTCCGACCGCGCCCTCTCGCGTCGTCGTGACGACGGAGACGTACGTCCGCATCGATGCGATCACCCTCGAAGACGCGAACGGCCCCGCCGCGCTCTTCTCCACGCGCGACACCGTGTTCATCGAGGCGAACGTGTCGGACCCGCTCGGCGCCGGGGAAATCTCCGGCGTGGCGATCGACGTGACGGACCCGGACGGGGTCGCCGTCGTGACGAACGCACCTCTCACCCTCGTGACGACGGACCCGGGTGCGGTGCCCGCGTGGAAGGTGTTCCGCTACGTGTATCCGAACCCCTCGAAGGAGGGCATGTACACGTTCGCCCTCACCGCCACGGAGGGGAACGGCGTCCAGAGCAGCCGCCCGGGCTCGTTCCTCGTCCGCATCCCCATCCTGTCCCTCGGGGCGACCGCCATCCCCTCGTACGCGCGACCGTCGGATGTCGTCCGCTTCGAGATCGATTTCGACAACGCCGGCCAGGGGTTCGCGACCGCGTGGTTCAACGTGACGCTCCCGTCCGGATTCACGTACATCTCGGACACTTCCTCTGCCAACGGCGGTTCGCGCACGGGTCCCACGAACTGGACGTTCTCCTCGATCGGGCCCGGGAACCATCGGTTCGACATCGACGCGCGGGTGAACCGCGACGTGCCCGCGGGTGTGCTCACGACCCGGGTCACCCTCGCCTACGCGGACGAGAAGGGCTTCCTATGGTCCGTCCCGCCCCGGGACGTGGCCGTCACGATCGGGGGGCCGTACCTGCTCGCACAGCTCGCGCTCGACAAGGCGGGGACCCGACGGTTCGAGACCCTCGGCATCACGGTATGGTTCAACAACACCGGGGACGAAGCCTCGAGCACGGTGTGGATCAACGACACGCTGCCCTCCTCCCTCGTGTACTGGACGGACGACGCGAACGGGCTCGCCGAGTTCACGAGCAAGGACACATCGGGGCCCGTGTTGCGGTACACGTTCGCGAACGTCGGGGTCGGCGCGCACGCGTTCACGATCTGGGCGAACGGGTCGATGACCCTCAGCCCCGGGGACTCGATCCCGATCGCGGTCGAGGTCGCCTACCGCGTCTCCGGCGGCCTGGGCGTCGCCCGGAGCACGGCGTCGATCACGGCGGTCGGCATCGGGCCCGTAATCCTTGGCGTCGTCGCCGGCCCCACGGTCGGAGACCCCGGGGACCTCCTCTCCCTTACGCTCTACTACAACAACACGGGCACGGAGGCCGCCTCGGGCGCCTGGGTGAACTTCACGCTCGACCCGGCGATGTCCTATGTCTCCGCGAATCCCGCCCCGACGAGCGTCTCCGGTTCCCTCGTCTCGTGGACCTTCCCGACCGCGTCCCTCGGGGCGCACAGCATCGCCCTCACCGTGCGCCTCGCGGCCGGCGTCGGAGACGGCACCGTCCATCGCGCCCTCCTCACGGTCGCATACGCGGACGTCCAGGGCACGGTGTACGGGAGTCCGCCCGACGCACACGACGTCCTCGTCGTCGCCCCCGTGTTCAGCCTCGGCGTGTCGTCGAGCGCGAGCCAAGTCGAGGGCGGCGACCTCCTCACGCTCACGATTGCGTTCCCGAACATGGGCGGGGGTACGGCCTCGGACGCGTGGATTGACGTCACGCTCTCGGAC
>JACQPO010000214.1 GCA_016207545.1 Methanobacteriota archaeon
AGGGAGATCGAGTCGACTGCGATCCGCTGCGCCCCGAACGACTTGATGAACTGCGGCAGCTCGGACTTGACGCGCGTGGCGGTCGCCTTCGCGTCGGACGGCTCGAGCTTGATCACCGCTGCGGTCTTGTCCTTGAGGTGCGAGCGGAGGTCCCACCCGTATCCTTCCGCGGTCTTGAGGATCGACTCCACGTCCTCCTCGAGCGTGATGAAGATCCCGCGCTCTCCGTTGATCAGACCTTGCATGAGGAACTGGAGCGCGAACGTCGTCTTGCCCGTCCCGAACGATCCGAGCAACGCGACGACGTGTCCCCTCGGAATCCCGCCACCCAACATCTCGTCCATTCCGTCCACACCCGTCGGCACGAGGTCCATCGTCTCACCCAATCCGTTCCATGTACACGACGACGAGCCCTTGGCGGCTCGTGATCATGATCGGAAAGCGCGCGATCCGCTCCATCTTCAGGTGCGGCAGCACGCTCGTGAACTTCTCCACGTACATGTACCGCTGCCGCTTGCTGCTCTTCACGTAGCGGGACCATTCGAACACCATGCATCCGTCTACGGAGTCCACGAGCATCCGCTCGATCCGCGGTTCCAGGATGTCCCTCGTCAGCAGGAGGTACACGATGCCATCCCACTTCTTCGCCGCCCGCTGGAGCCCCTTCACCGTGCTCACGACGTCCCGCACGTCGACGGTCTCCGGGTCCACAAAGTCGGAGAGCGCGTCGATCACGATCATGGACCGCGGCCCGTTCTCGTCGAGGAACTCCACGAGCCCCTCGAGCAAGTTTTCCTGCGGCGCGCCGAGCGGCGTGACCGGCGGCTCTGTCCAGCTCGCGGGCACGACCGTGTGGCGGAAGTACGGGGAACTGAAGTCGCGGAAAATCGTCGAATGGCGGAACGCGTGGTAGAAGTCCGGGTTCAGGGAGGCCGCAAATTCCCGCAGCACAACGTGGCGCGACCGCGCGAACGTCACGTAGCAGATCCGCTCGGGAAGGACGGAGTCGTCGCAATCGTGGCCGAGGAAGTACCGGCGGAGCTCCGGGGTTTTGCGGACGATGCTCAGCTTGGCGGCGCTCGTGTACACGTATTCGCGCAGCCCCGCGCCTTCCTCGCCCATCAGGAGGACCGTGGAGCCCGCGGGGAATCCGCCGCCCACGATCATGTCCAGGTCCGCGATGCCCGTCGGAATCTTCCGGACGACGACGGGATCGTCCTCCACGT
Source organism: Methanobacteriota archaeon (assembly GCA_016207545.1). Taxonomy (GTDB): domain Archaea; phylum Thermoplasmatota; class Thermoplasmata; order RBG-16-68-12; family EA-27; genus EA-27. The sequence goes on from JACQPO010000214.1 coordinate 1,227, forward strand.
CGATGGAGACCTCTGGCTGGATTGCTTCGTCTTCCGTTAGAGCCATCCCGTGGCACGGCGCATGGGATGCGGAGATAAAGAACTTTCTCCAAAGTCGCAACGCGCGATCGCACGCGTTGCACCGCGAGCAAATCTTAATCCCGCACGGCAACATCCCCACAGCGAAGGAGAATCCCCGGTGACCCTCGCTTCCGAACCGCGCATGGAGCTCGTGAAGCTGACCCAGCAACGGGACGAGGACATCGACCTCGCGCATGCGGCGCTGCTCCTCGCGCGGCAGCGGTATCCGACGCTCGACCCGGAGCCGTACCTGGCGAAACTCGACGCGATGGCCGCGTCCGTGCGCGAGCGGCTCGGGGGCGACTTGGACCCGCGGCGCGCGATTGCGGCGCTGAACCGCCAGCTGTTCGAGATCGAAGGTTTCCGGGGAAACGAGCGGGACTATTACGATCCGCGGAACAGCTACCTCAACGACGTGCTCGACCGCAAGGTCGGGATCCCGATCACCCTGTCCGTCGTGTACCTCGAGGTCGGCCGTCGCCTCGCGCTCCCCGTGCTGGGTGTCGGCCTTCCGGGCCACTTCATCGCGAAGGTGCTCACGACGAACGGCGAAATCCTGCTCGACCCGTTCCACGGGGGCAAGGAGCTCACGGAGGAGGACTGCCAGGAGCGGCTCGACCGCGTGTACGGCGGCTTCGTTCGTCTCGAGAAGCGCATGTTGCTCCCCCTGACGAAGCGTCAGATCCTCGTGCGGATTCTGAACAACCTGAAGACGATTTACCTGAACCGCGGAGAGTTCGAACCGGCCCTCGACGTGGTCAGCAGCATCCTCGTCCTCGAACCGTCCTCCCTCGCGGACCTGCGGGACCGCGGCCTCCTGTACTACCGCGCGAACCGGTTTCCGGAGGCGCTGTCGGACCTGCGGAAGTACCTCATGCTCGCCCACGACGCAGACGACCGGGAGCAGATCAAGCGGACGATCCACGCGATCGAGACGATCCAGAGCGTCTTCCGCTGACCGCGGTCAGATCTTCTTCATCCGGCCCAAGATCGGCTCGTAGATGAGGCCCTTGTCGAGCAGCTCGTTCACGGCCTCCTCGAGCGCCTCCTTTGCGATCCCCGCCTTCGCCGCGGCCGCGAGGAGCGCGTCCCACGGCGCGCCCTTTCCGTCCTTGTCGAGCTCCCCGACGAGCGCCATCACTTTGTCCTCGACGTCGTCCGCCGCCTTCGGCTTCTCCCGCGCGACGGCGTTGGGGGTGCGGGCCGCGGGCGCGGGTTCCTCGACGAACGCGCGGTACTCCGGCAACAGGTACCGCAGGGCTTCCGCGAGGAGGGAGCCGTAGCGCGGCAGGTCCACCTTCCCGTAGTGCGTCGTCGCCGCTACGATCCCGTCCGCGACGTCTTCGGAGTAGCCGAGGGCGACGAGGCCGTCCTTCGTGAGGGGGTCCATCGCCTGCGCCTCCCGCATCGCCGCCAACCGTTGCTTCAGGGACCGGCACGCCTCGAGGATCCAGTAGTCCCGCACGTACGCGTCGACGACCTTCACCATCTCCGGCCGTATGCTCGTGTACACGGTCCCCGGGTCCGGGGTGTACGTGCGCGACTTGCCCATGATCGCGGTGAACGCGGGCGGCTTGATCTTCGACAGCATCGTCGCCGCCTCCGGCTGGTACTGACCCGCGTACACGTGGAACGTGCCCGTCGGGTCCGACACCCGCGCGCGCCACATCGGCTGCCCGTCCGTGCCCACGTTCTCCACGTCCGTCAGCACGCCGACGGCGAACAGCCGGTTCACGCGTGCGCCGAGCGGGGTCACGACGTACGTGGGCGCCCGGTCGCCTCCGCCGCCGGCCTCAAGCCGGCTCTCGTTGTATTCACCCGCGAACAGCCGCCACGCCACTTCTCGGATCATCGGAACCCCCTCACAGCGTCTCCACGATCGCGCGTCCCCGCTCCCACTCCCGCCGGATCTTCTCCCGCGCCTGCGGGGTGTCCCACAGGTCCGCGAGGTCCGGCCGCGCCGCGCGGCAAGCCGCCAGCAGCTCGTCCGGCGTGAGCGCGTCGAGCGTCTCCAGCACGGTGTCCTTCCACGCCTTCATCTCCCGCTCGTACTTCCGCGCGAGGCCGTCCGCGATCCACAACTCGCCCGCGACCCACCGCGTGACGTACGACCGGTCCAGCTTCTGCACCCGCTCGCCCACCTTCCGTAGGACGGCGTTCTTCGCGACCTCGAGGAGGAACCCCACCTCAGCCCTCCAGCTCCTCGAGCATCGCGCGCGCCTCCTCCTGCACATCGACCTTCAGGATCCGCGCGCTGTCCACGATCATCATGAGCCCGTAGTCGTCGCTCGTCACGTTCCCGCGGATCTCCACGGGTTGCGCGATGAGCAGGTCCGCGAGCTCGTCCCGGACGACCTCCTGGTCCATCGCCTCCTTCGCCTGCGCGATGCACTCGTCGATCGTCTTCTCGAGCAGGAGTTCCGTGAGGTCCTTCCCGAACACGGCCGTCAGCGCGCCGGACCCGTCGTCGACGACGGCCTTCACGCGCAAGTCCGCGAGGCCCTGGACCTCTCCGTGGATCCGACACGTGTTCTTCCGCAGGACGCGGCGGCACTCCGGGCACCGGTAGATGAGCCCGCTCCCGTCCTTGACGTCGATCAGGATCCCGCGGACGGTCGCGTCGACCGCGCCCCCGCGCTCCGCGAGGTCTTCAATCCACATGCGCGGGGACTGGGCGAGCGCCTCCCGCGGCGGCAACGCGTCCGCAGCGAGCTTCGTCACCGTCGCCCGCTCGTCGAACGACAGCTGCGGGATGCCCCGCCAGGACTTCACGTACCCCCCTTCGATCCGGAGCACGTCCCCCTCCGCGAGGCCGAAGTCCTTCCACGCGGAGAACTGGACCTTTCCCGACTCGTCCGCGAGCACGCCGCTGTACACGGTCTTTGCCTCCCCGTCGACCTTCACCTCGCGGGCCTCCACGGACAGGACGCGCGCGGTCAGCGCGACGTTCCCCATCCGCTCCCGTAGCTCACCGACCTTTGCGGCCGTCGCGGGCCCTGCGGGCGCCGCGCGGCTTGGCTCGACCGCGGGCAGCAGCGCGTCGTCCTCCTTCGTGACGACGGCGCGGGCGCCGAGGTGGACCTCCACGCGGCCTTTGAATTCCTTCGTGTACGCGTTCTGGATCCGCACGACGTCGCCCTTCGCGAGCTCGACGCCGTCCGGGTTCCACGCGGTGTACGGGATCGTCCCCGTCCCGTCGCCCAGGAAGCCGTACCGGATCGCCTTCGAGCCGCCCTCCGTCTCGACCTCCTTCTCGTTCACGGAGACGATGCGGGCGAGCAGGTTCACGTTCTGCTCCCCCGGCACGAGGTCCCGGACGGTCTTCGTGACGCCCAGGGACAAGTCCGCGGGGTTCCCGCCGTGCTTCTTCACGATGGACCGTTTCGCAGTGTCCAGGGACACCCGGTACACGTTGAGGTAGTTCCCCAACTCACGTTCGACTTCCTGCTCGCTGACCTTCCCGCCCAGCGCCCGGACAATGTCCCGGACGTGGGGTTCCAACTCGTCCTTCATGTCCATCTCGTCCTGAGGCCGGCTCCACGCGTGCCTCGTGTTCGGTGACGAGATGGCCCCGCGGGTTATAAGGTCGTGTTTCAGGTACGCGAAACTATGCGGGCTTGAGGGCCTCCAGGATCAGGAAGAGCGGCACGCGGTCGTATTCGTTCATGAAGTCCCGCGGCCGCTCCTCGATCGCTTCTGGCGGGGGCACCGGTTCCTCGAGTCGCCTCACCAGGAAGCCCGTTTCGGCGAGGGCCGCGAAGTAATCGCGCAGCGGGCGGTGGAAGCTCGTGACCCGCGGACCGTCCCCGAACCCCCATGCCTCCGTGGTCCGGTCGAAATACCGGTCGACCTTCACGTACTCCCGGTCCTCGTTCCGGTTCGAGTCGCGGGGCTCCTGGACCCAGCCCCGGACCGGCGGCGACGCGAACGCGGGGTGCATGATCGAGAACACGAACCGCCCGCCCGGCCTCAGGACTCGCGCGATCTCCCGGATTGCCTTCCGGTAGTCCCGCACGTCCTGGAGGACGAGGTTCGACACGACGACGTCGAAGGTCCCGTCCGCGTGCGTCCCGAGGTCGACGATGCTCCCGAGGCGGTACCGGACCCCGAGCGGCTCCTTCCGCTCCCGCTCGAGGGCCATCCCGATGAATTTCCTCGAGATGTCTTGGCCCTCGACGACCGCGCCCTTCTTCGCGAGCAGCCGGGACAGGTAGCCGAAGCCGCAGCCCGCGTCGAGGACTCGGAGGTCCCTCACGTCCCCCAAGATCTCGAAGAGCGCGGGGTCGATCACGTACCGCCGGCTCACGTCCCCGAACTCTGTGTATCCGGACGTCCACACGTCCGCGAGCGCGTCCCACTGCGCCGCGATCTTGCGGTCGGTGATGTCGTCGGGATCCTCCACGAGGCCGTACGACCACGGCGGCACGATTTCCTTCTCCGGGCTCAGGCCGCGCCTCGCGCGGGCG
>JACQPO010000219.1 GCA_016207545.1 Methanobacteriota archaeon
ACGCGATAATCAGGAGTGAGAACCGGGTCGAAACGGATAGGGTGAGCGTGGCAGTCAACCTTGTTTCGTGGTTGTTTCCCTGCCGCCGAGTCCCTCGTCCAGTCCGTGGCTCCACATCTCGAGCGCCTTGGGCCGCGTCGCGATGTGGTTCCTCTTGGCGGCGAACTTCGCCCTCCTCCTCGCGCCCCTGTTCTTCCTCGCGAACCCCGCGGAGACGTTGCAGCCGGAGCAGGCGCCGGGCGGCCCCATGCTCGCCCTGTTCAGCGACCCGAGCCGCATGCTCGGGATCGCGGACCTGCTCGCGATCATCGGCACGATCCTGTTCGTCGCCGCCCTGTTCCTCATCCTCATCGGGATGTTGCGCGGGGACCGGCGCACCTCGTTGGGGACGTTCACGCTCGGCCTGCTGGTCCTCGTCTGCCTCGCGGCCTGGGTGCCCGTCATGCTGTACGCGCAGGGCCGCGCCACGGGCACGCTCGGCACGGTCGACGCGGTCGCCGCGACGGGCGGCTGGAGCGTCGCATCTGCGATCCTGCTCGCGGCCACCGTGCTGTACCTGCTGTTCACGCGACAGATTGACCAGTGGGCGAAGCCGATTCGGCTGTCGACCCTGCGGTGGCCGGTCTACGCGGCGGTGAACCTCCTCGGGACCGCCGCGATCGCGGGGTTCTTCTCCGGCGCCGCGAGCGGGTCCGGGAACGTGGACGCGTTCAGCCTGGGGCTCGCGCTGAAGGTGACCCTCATCCCTGTCATCGGGATCCTTGCGTACCGGGACATGAAGGACCGGTTCGTGTTGTGGGAGCAGCTGCCCCTGCTCCACGTGTCCGAGCCGACGCAGCCGCCCGCGCACGCGGTGCCGTTGCCGCCGCCCCCTGAGGACTGAGCAACTTCACCACCCTTTGGTGCTGGACCCAAACTTCGAGAGGGATCCGTCTTCCTCCGGCTTTCGGAAGATATAGAGGTGCTCGTGTGCGATCGGGTAGAAGTCGTACTTCCGCCCGCTCCATACCTCGCGGGTGCTTTTCATCTTGTGTTGGAGCTTGATGACGTCCTCGCGCAGGATGAAGCGGCGTGATGAGCCGCGGGAGTCGGGCCGTCAGGGACCTTGGGCCCACGCCGCGATCGTCCACCGCCGCGCCTTCACCCGCGACAGGATTTCCTCAAGCTTGGGCAGCGCGGCTTCCGGGACGACGACCGCGCCCCGCCCGACCCGCCGGCCGCCGACCTCCTTGAGGAACCCGTCCACCGTCCTCTCGTAGCGCTTCCGGCCGCGGCGCTTGACGGTCGCGTATCCGTCCAAGAGGCGGTAGAGGCGCATCTTGTCGGCCGGGGCAAGGTGGGACACGTCGAAGCTGACCACGCGGATCGGGCGCAGCTGGAGATCCTGCAGGGACACGGCGGGCAGCGGACCCACGAGCGGCACCCCCTCTCGGAGGACGGAGTCGAGGAATTGCCGGTCGAGTCGGTCGATTTCGTCCGCGCGCAGGACGAGCGGGGAGACGTTCACGTCGAAGGCGCTCTCGAGGTCGTGGATCGCCTCCCGGAGAGGGCGCGCCCGCCGTTCGGAGACGAGGAGGAGCAAGTCGATGTCGCTGTCCTCCGTTGCCGTCCCCCGTGCGCAGGACCCGTAGAGGATCGCGGAGCGCACCTCGGTCGCTCGCGAGAGGAGGTCCCTCAGGGCTTCGATGGCCCGGTCGATGTTCGGGGGGTTCATCGGAGCGCCTCCAGGCAGAGCCGCTCCACCGTCTCGAACGCCCGGACCGCCCCGGCGAGGTCCTTTTCCGTCCATCGGCCTCCGTACACGAACTTGGCCCTGTAGTCCCCCTGGAGGTCGTTGAACGCCCGCCACACCCGGTCGGCGCGGTCCGCCAGGATGACGGGATTTCTCTCGAGTTCCCGCCGGACGTTCTGATGCTTGTTGATGTGCTGCCCGTCCTTCGCGGCGCACGCGTCGATGAGGTGGTAGGCGGCGAGGAACAGCAGCTCCACGCGGCCCTGCGGCGTCGCGCCCGGGAGGTCCGCCGTGTCCTTGAACGCGCGGTATTGGGCCAAGTGGCGCTCGAGGGTGGTCATTGTCGTAATATAATTGCACGACACCTACTTAAGGCCGTCGGCACCTCACCGCCACGTCACGCGTACCGGTAGTCCTTGAGGTTCTCGCCCTCCGCGGGCTTCCGCAAGACTTACAGGTGCTCGTCCGTGCCAAGCGCGGGAAGGTGGCCCCCGTGCGGGGCCTTCGAGGCCTACTGCACGGGATGCGGCTAGACGGGGAGGGAGGCCTCCTCGGTCGGGGTTCCGGGCCTCCGGACGTCGCTTCGCATCCGCTGGAGGACCCTCGCCTCGTCGCTGTTCTTCCCGAGCACACCCATGACCGCGTCCAGGAGGCCGGAGGCCGCCTCGTACAGCGTGTCGTACGCGGTGGTCGCCCGCGCGGTCGACGCCTTGCTCTCGATCTTCAGGAACTCCTGCCGCGCGTCCTCGGCGACGGCGTCCCCGAGCAACTTCACGAGCTTCTCCTCGAGCTGGTCCACCTTCAGGCCCGCCTCTTCCAGGTCGGTCCGCTTTCGCCGGAGCACTTCGAGCTCCTTCTGCGCTAGCCCACGGATTTCGGTCTGCGTCATTCCCATCGTCTTCACATCCTGTTGTTCGTCTCTTTGGGGCGCTCTCCACCGGAGAACGCCGCGATCCCAGGACGCCCCTCCGCGTACTTTGCAGTTCGGCGTACATGTAATACGAAGAACGACACCCCCGGGCCGCTGCGCCCTCCGACGGTCGGGGACCTGACCTCGGACGAGCGTATTCTCCTTGCCGCCGGTCCGAAGTGATTCGCGGGCGCCCGTACCACGCCGTTCGCGACCTCGTCCTCGCCCCTCGACGAACCGCTCGGGGTCGGCGCCCGCCGTTCGGAGCGTCCGTCCATCGCCGGTGGGTCGCCGGCACTCCACGCCGGTCCGAGGGCGATCCGCACAGGCCCGCGGGCGACCGTTTCAACGTCGCCGCGCATCCGACGTGGGCCTGTGGTCGCTTGATTCGGCCCCGGAGGACCTGAGGAGGTCCCGGCCGATCCGGCCGAGGGTTGCGGACGCGGGTCCGCGAGTCTCTTCGGATCGTCCGCCACTCGGTCCGGATCGCCCGGAACACCGCCAGCACCGGCGCGACCCAAGGTCGGAGCCTGGGCGGGTGGGACCGGACGGCCGCCGGGTCCGCGCTGGGCGGCGGGGAGGCGTGTCCGTCCGGGTGGACTCCATCGGGATCAATCGTGGATCCACGGCGGGTCCTTCGACGGCGGCTTGCCGTGGCGGTCCACCAAGTTCCGGTCGTCCGGCCTTCCCTGGGGGTCGTCCCCGGATGGCGAGGGGTCACCGCCACTTCACGCTGTACTTGAAGTCCTTGAGGTCCTCGCCCTCTGCGGGCGTCCGGAAGACGTACAGGTGCTCGTGGGCGATCAGGTAGAAGTCGTACGCCCGGACGACTGATGCACCCCGCGATGTGCCTCAGTACGTAACGACGCTCAGGTTTCGGACGCGGCGGAAGTGCCTCTCGTTCCGCGAAATGAGCTCCTCCCCGTGCCGCAGGGCCGTGGCGCCGATGATGACGTCGATCCATCCCGGGAACCGCCCCGTCCTCAGAGCCTCCCGTCCGACCCTGGCCGCAATCCCGGCGGTCTCCTCGTCGAAGCTCTCGACCAAGAAGGAGGCCGCGATGTCCTGCGCCGCTCGCCCGGGGTCCGGGGTTCCCGCGGCGACTTCCATGAGCACGACCGTCGGGACCCGCAGCGGGCGGCCTCTGCCGACGAGGTCCCGGAGGAGGCGGACCGCGGACGGGGCGGAGCGGGAGAGGTCGACGAGGAACGTGCTGTCCAGCACCGCCACGGGGTCACTTCCCGAGCCGCTTGCGGCCGCGCACCTCGGCCCGGCGCATCGCCGCCATGACCTCGTCGAAGTCCTCGCGAATCCGGAGGCGGCCGACGAAGCGCAGGGGGTCCTTCTCGCCCGTCATCCGGAGGATCACGTCGCTGTACGATTCCCGTTCTCCCTTCTTCGAAGTCAGGCGGGCGTACGCCTCGTCGCTGAGCTGGACCGTCTTCGCCATGTGTATCGTATTGTACACAGGTGATATTAAGGCTATCGCGGGGATGGATCCGAATCCGATCGGTTTCGGTCACCGCCACTTCGCGCTGTACTTGAAGTCTTTGAGGTCCTCGCCCTCCGCGGGCGTCCGGAAGACGTACAGGTGCTCGTGCGCGATCAGGTAGAAGTCGTACGTCCGGCCACGCCACTTCTCCCGCGTGCCCTTCATCCGGTGCTGGAGCTTGATGATGTCCTCGCGGAGACGCACACGACGAGCCGCCAAGTCAGTAGGAGGTGACGGCCAGCCCCGTCGCGTCCTCGATCCTCTGAAAGTGCGCGACGTTCCGCGTCACGATTCCGTCGCACCCGCCGCGGAGCGCGGTCGCCGCGGTCAAGGAGTCGGCACCAACGTCTTGGCCCCGCCGTCGGAGCTCCCCTCCGAGCTCGGCAGCCTTTGCGGCGTCCTCGAGGGACAGAGGCAGGACGACGAGGCGGGAGAGGACCCGGGAATAGAGATCCAGGAGTTTCGTCCGCTGGGCCCCGTCCCGGACGGAGTGGACGCCCAAGAGCGCCTCGTACGCATTGAAGGTCGTGGTCGCGAGGGTCTCGTGCTCCCGTTCGAACCGCTCGACGACGCCCTTCGTTTCCTCCGGATGCTCGACGATGTCGATCAGGAACGTCGTGTCCATGCACTTCACGAAGTGCCCGCCCTCGCGTCCAGGCGGCGCCGGTTGTCCCGAACGACGCGTGCGAGTTCCGTCTTCCCCCGGAGCTCGGGGTAGAGGCCGATGACCTCGGAGAGTTTGCCTCCGTGCCGGGCCAGCCGCATCACGACGTCAGAGAAGCTCTCCGTCGCCAGCTCGCCCGCGTCGCGGATGATCTTGCGCACCAGTCCTCGGCCAATGTCCTCCCCGGGATGCACGGGGACGACCGTCGTCCGTCCGTCGGGATGGCGCAGGAACGCGTGGCTCCCCGTTTGGCGAACGACGTGGAATCCGAGCGCCTTGAGGGCCCGAAGCACGCGACGGGCGGGCAGCGGCGTCAGCCGAGCCACGCTTCATACCTCGATCGTGTGCACGCCGACGAACTCGATGCCCTTCGGAACGGACTTGCGCGGGCCGATGTAAGCCCGGATTGCCTCGTGGACTCGCTCTCGCAGCTGGTCGAGCGACTTCGCTTGGGTGTGGCAGCCGGGGAGCTCGGAGACCGTGCCGACGTACCAACCGTCCTCGTCCCGCTCCACGATGACGTGGAAGGCGCGCGCCATGGGGAAGTCATGGGCGCCCCGACGATATAAGGCTCTCGCCCCGGCTTTCGTGGGGTCTACCACCACTTCACGCTGTGGCGGTAGTCCCGGAGGTTTTCCCCCTCGCTCGGCTTCCGGAAGACGTACAGG
>JACQPO010000220.1 GCA_016207545.1 Methanobacteriota archaeon
GGCAAGATTGACGTCACGACGGGATTCATCGACACCTTCGGGGGGACCCTCCAGGCGAAAGGGATCGACGCCGTCACCTTTCTCTTCTCCGACGTGGGGTTCACGCTCTACGGCAGCGGCATCGCCGCCTCCGACGCGCAAGTGACGAGCGGGGCCGCGATCGCGCGGAAATACGTCGTGGCCACCAACCAGGCCGTGGCCTGGACGGCCCGGCACCCGGAGGAAGCCATCGAGAACCTCCTCAAGCACCACAAAACGCAGGACCGAAAGGTGATGCGGGTCCAGTTGGCGATGGCCGTCCCTCTGCTCGGCGATCTGTCCAAGCTCGGGCGGATGGACGAAGGAGAAATGAAGCAGACGAAAGAGATCGTCTCCAAGTACATGCAACTGAAGAAGGACGTGCCCCTGGGCGAGATCTACACGAACGATTTCCTGAAATAGGGCGGCCCCCGCGGCATCGGCGCGACCTGTCTCCGGCCCAATGTGGCCCGGACTGGCCCGCTCTGCCCGGACCGGACGGGTCGAACCGACGCGTAAGGGGGGCAGGCTTTCGCCTCACCCGGCGCGCCCGGCGAAGATCCGACGGCATCGATGCGGAAGGGTGTCACATGGCGGACCTCCTGATTGAGGGCGACCTGATCCTGACGATGGACCCGGACAGGCGGATGATCGCCGACGGGGCGGTCGCGGTCGAGGGAAGCCGGATCGTGGAAGTCGGCAAGGCGGCGGAGCTCCGCGGCCGACACGCATCCGCCAGAGTCATCCCCGGCAGGTCCAAGCTCGTCCTGCCGGGCCTCGTCAACTGCCACACCCACATCTTCCAGTCCCTCTACCGGGGACTGGGAGACGACCGCCCGCTCCAGGACTGGCTCCGGAACGTGGTCTACCGGCTCTCGGGGGGGCTCGACCTGGAGGGCACGCGCGCGGCGGCGCGGCTGAGCTGCCTGGAGATGATCCGGACCGGCACCACGACCTTCGCCGACTGCTACAACATGCACGTGGACAAGGACGGCTTCCACGGCTGCGCCGAGGCCGTGGAGGAATCGGGGCTGCGGGCCTTGCTGGCCAGGGCGACGGGAGACCTCGACCCCATCCCGGAGCCGTTCCGGGAGGACGTCTCGACCGCGGTCCGCGAATGCGAGCGCATGATCGAGCGGTGGAACGGGAGGGCCGACGGCCGGATCACGATCTGCCCCTCCCCCACGAACCTCATGACGTCCTCCAACGAGCTGGTCCGGACCCTGAAGGAGATGGCCAGCCACTACAAGGTGGGGTGCCACACCCACGTGGCCTCCACCCTTCACAACGTCAACTTCGTCCGAAAACGCGTGGGCAAAAGCTACGTGGAGTACCTGGAGAGCCTCGGCGTCCTGGGACCGGACCTGCTGGCCGCCCACTGCGCCTGCGTGACGGACCGCGAGATCCGGCTGATGCGGGACACCGAGACCCGGGTCGCCCATTGCCCCGTCGCCAACTCTTACCTGGGGTACGGGGTCGCGCCCATCCTGACCATGCTCCGGGAAGGCGTCGTGGTCGGCCTCGGGACGGACGGCGCGGCCAGCAACAACTGCCAGGACCTGGTCCAGTCCATGAAGATGTGCGCGATTCTCCACAAGAACCACATGCTGGACCCGAGCGCCCTCACGGCCGAGAAGGTGATCGAAATGGCCACCATCGACGGGGCCCGCGCGCTGGGCATGGCGGACCGGATCGGTTCCCTGGAGGCGGGCAAGCAAGCCGACATCATCCTGTTCGACCTGAACCGGCCGAACATGGTCCCCAGCCTCCGGCCGTGGTCCAATTTGGTGTACGCCTCGGGCGGGGCCGACGTGGACACGGTGATCGTGGGCGGGAAAGTGCTGGTGGAGAAAGGCCGGGTCCTGTCCCTGGACGAGGGGGAAGTGATGGCGACCGCGCAGGAGGCGATCCGGGCGCTGGTCGAGCGCGTGGGCGCGCAGGACCTCGTCCGCGCGGGCGCCTGGAAGATCCAGTAGCATCCCCGCGCCTGGGGGAAAGCCAACGCACGGGAGGAGGACCCGGCCGAGACCGCCCTTCACAAGGGGCGCGACCCCTCGGACCCGCTCTTTCGCCCACACCCCAGTTCCTTTCAACCCCGACAGAGTAGTCCAGGAGAGTGTCCAAAGAAACTGGGGGCGCTATAGTGCTTACAAAATGGGAAAAACAAATGGAGGATTAGGTGCTCACTCACATTTCTTGGATTTCCGAAAGATAAGCCAGTAAC
>JACQPO010000221.1 GCA_016207545.1 Methanobacteriota archaeon
CGTTCGCGTCGTCGAACTGGGAGGCGGAACTGTCCGCCCCGTACTCGGACATCGGGTAGGACGAACGGACCCACGGCGTGACGGAGCCCGACACGCCCAGGAGGCCGTAGCTGATCTCGTCGTAGTAGTTCCGAACGCTTGCCGCGCCCGGCGAGGCATTGTTCACGAGGGCGCCGATCGACGCGGAGCTCGTCGTTTGGCGGACGTCCTGGAACTCGATCAGGACGATGATTGCCCTTTGGGTCCCGATCGCCCGCGTGCTCGGGGCCCGCGTGAGGGGCGGCGTCCCCGTCCAATCCGGAGGTTGCACGAACGGGGCGCGCGGGTACGCGTCGGGGTTCGGAAGCATCAGGTGGGGTCCGTAGTCCCAGGACCGTTGCGACCGGGTTGCCTCGGATGGGGGCGTCGGCAGCGCGCTGAACGCGGCGAACGCAGGTACGAGCGTCATCGCCGCCAAAAGGGCAGCCAACGAACGACGCATGAGGGGTTCGCCGCACGGATGCACCGCGTCCTTACTTAAACGTTCATGCCCAGATGTGTCGGAGTGATAACGGCGGGGATTCCGGACATGCCCGGCCGTACAGGTCCCGTCAGCTATGCGAGGAAGCCCGGCACGCCGGCTACAGCGTCGCCTTCCGGAACATCTCGGGCTTTGCGTTCAGGGGCGTCGTCGCGTCGATCCCCATCTTGGCGGTCGTCTCCCCCGCGCTGGGATCGATGGAGGAGCCGCGCACACCGTGCAACACGACGAGCCCGCGGTCCGCCTGGAACCGGGTCGCGACGGCCCACTCGACCTCGCGGTCGTCCCAGACGTTGATGTCCTCGTCCACGATCGTCACGTGCTTCAGGCTCGTGTGGGACGCGAACGCCGCCATGATTGCGTTCTTCCCGTCCCCGTCCGTGTGCTTCCGAATCGCGACGACCGCGTGGAGCCACGCGCAGCCGCCTTCCGTGAGGCGCACGCCGGCGACGTGGGGCACGACCTTCGCCACGCCGTCGCGGATGACGGGTTCCCGCGGCATCCCCATGAAGTTGTAGTGCTCGTTGCTCCCGCCGAGGATCATGTGGAACACGGGATTGTCGCGATGGTACACGCGCTCGAACTCGATGACGGGCTCCTTCCGCACACGGTCGTACGTGAGGACCGCGTCGACGAACGGACCCTCGTCGTGGGTCTCCGCGGTGAGTCGGCCCTCGAGCACGTATTCCGCGTCTGCGGGCACCGTGAGCCCGTTCTTCAACTTCACGCACTCCACCGGTTGTCCGAGGGTCCGCCGCTTTAGCGCGGATGCTATCCGTGTCTCGTCGACGCCGTACTCTACGCTCGTCCCTCCGCCGATGAGGAGCCAGGGATCGAGGCCGATGCACACCGCCACCTTGAGCTCTTGGCCCGCCTCCAGCGCCTGGCGGTGCATCGCCCTCAGGTGGCGGGGCACGATCCGCCCGACCCCGCGCTTCGCCTCGAGGATGAGGATGCGATGGAAGCTGAGGTTCCGCTTCCCTTCCCACTCCGCGACCCAAACGCCTGCGCTGATGTACCGACCCGCGTCCTTCGGGTAGAACTTCGGGACCGGGGAGTCGCGCAGGTCGAAGTCTGTGCTCTCGTTCGCGAAGAAGTCCGCGCGGTCCACGACGCGGAAGTCCTCCGGGTAGCGCTGGGCGTCCCCGACCGCGTCGACGAGGTTTTCCCGCGGAAGGTTCATCGCCCGCGCGATCCGGTCCCGCGTGGACCACAGGCCGCCGACGGCCTCGTATCCGTCGAGGTCGCGGAAGTGCACGGGCTCGTCCGGGTGGGCGAGCAAGTGGCGGGTGACCTCGAGGTCACGGCTCACGGGGGCTTCGACCGTCACGACCTCGTCCCGGAACCGCTCCAACCACTCCCGCACCGCCATACGGACTCCCGCCGCGCGGATGGGGCGCGCGATATAAGGCGGTTGCCGCGGACCGTCGGATGTCCCGATCTTCCCGTGAGACGGACGAACCCTTTTCCCGCCTGGCGGCATCGGCGTCCCGTGGCCAAACCCACGTACACGGAATGCCCCCGGTGTGGCGCTCGAGTGGGCAAGGACAACTTGCGCCGCCACCTGAACTCCGTGCACGGAACTCGTAGAGAGCGCGACGGGGACCGGGAGCCGAGAGGGCGGGCCCGGACCACGGTCGCTTTCCCGTGGCGGTTGTTCGGCGCGCTCGCGGCCGCGGCCGTCGTCGTCGTGGCGGGATATTGGATCCTTACGCGGCCCTCGGAGGGCCCCGGCGGAAATCCGATCGCCGTGTTGGACACAGACTTGGGGACGATTCGCCTCGAGCTCGACATGCGGAACGCGCCGCAGACCGCGGGCTCTTTCCGTGACCTCGCGCTCGAGGGGCGGTACGACGGCACGACGTTCTACCGCGTCGCCCCACGCTTCGTGATTCAGGGCGGCGAGGTGGGCGGCACGGGCAGGATTCCCTGGGAGGACACCGGACTCCAGAACGACCTGCACTCCGTGGCGATGGCCCGCGAGGGGTCCCCGAACGTCACCGAGTTCAAGGACTCCGCGAAGGGCGACTTCTTCATCAACCTCGACGACAACTCGCACCTGGATCGGTACGTGTTCCCGTACGTCGTCTTCGCGCGCGTCGTCAGCGGGTTCGATGTCGTCACGGCGATCGCCGCGCTGTACCCGCCAGACCAGCCGGACTATGATGGGGCGCCTACGCGGACGGTCACGATCCGTAGCGTGACGATCCTCGGTTGACGCCCCCTATACGATTATATACGAACCGCCGGTTGAACGCTCGTGGTCCGCGAGCTCGCGCGGAAGTACGCCCTCCAGAACGCCGTGCAGCACGACGGGAAGGCGAACGCGAAGGCCGTGATTGGCCGCATGTTGGCGGAGGACGCCACCCTAAGGGCCCGGGCGAAGGAATTGTCCCCGACCGTCGAGGAGGTCGTGGCGGACGTGAATCGCCTCTCCCTCGGGGCGCAGCGGGAGGAGCTGGAACGGATTGCGCCGGAGCTCCTCGCGCGGAAGCCGGAGACGAAGCCGCACGAGCTGCCGGAGCTCCCGAACGTGCGTGGGACGGTCGTCATGCGGTTCGCCCCATATCCCTCGGGCCCGCTCCACATCGGCCACGCCCGCGCGGTCTTGCTGAACGACTACAACGTGCGCCGGTACGGCGGGAAGTTCATCCTCGCGTACGACGACACGATCGGGAGCGAGGAGAAGCCCCTCATGCCGGAGGCGTACGACCTCATCGCGGAGGGCATGGAGTGGCTCGGCGCGGAGGTGCACGAGGTCATCTACAAGAGCGACCGGATGCCCGCGTTCTACCAGCAGGCGGACCTGCTCATCGCCCGCGGCGGCGCGTACGTGTGCGAGTGTGCCTCGCAGGAGCTGCGCGCGAATCGGGAGAAGGGGGTCGCCTGTGCGCATCGGGGCCGCACCCCGGACGAGAACGTGGAGCTGTGGCGCAGGATGTTGGACGGCGGATACGGGGAAGGCGAGGCGGTCGTCCGCCTGAAGACGGACATGCGCCACCCGAACCCCGCGTTCCGGGACCGCGTCCTCTTTCGCATCAGCGAGCGGGAGCATCCGCGCGTCGGGACGCGGTACCGCGTGTGGCCCCTGTTGGAGTTCTCTTGGGCCGTCGACGACCACCTGCTCGGCGTGACCCACGTGCTCCGCGGGAAGGACCTCGTCATGGAGGACGAGATGGAGAAGGCGATCTGGGATTACCTCGGCGTCCAGCGCCGCCCGGAGTTCATCCACTACGGCTTCCTGTTCTTCAAGGAGATGGACCTGAGCAAGAGCAAGCTCGCGAAAGACATCCGCGAGGGCCGTCTGTCGGGCGTGGACGACCCGCGCACGTGGTCACTCCAGTCCCTCCGGCGGCGCGGCATCCGGCGGGAGGCGCTCCGGACGTTCATCCTCTCCTTCGGGATGTCGTTGACGGACGTCGAGGTGAGCGCGGAGAACCTGTACGCGGAGAACCGGAAGGTCATCGACCCAGTCGCGAACCGGTTCTTCTTCGTGCCGGACCCCGTCCGCATCGCGATTGAGGGGCTGCCGGACATCAGGGAAGTCCACCCGCCAGTGCACCCGGACTTTCCGGAGCGCGGGACCCGCACGTTGGCGGTGTCGCCCACCGCGTACGTGCCCCGCGTGGACTACCTCGCGTTCCGGAACGAGGAGATTAGGCTCAAGGACTTCTGCAACGTCGTCCTCGACGAGCGGGCGCGCTTCACGGGGCGCGGGGTGAAGGACATACCGAAGATCCAGTGGGTGTGCGAGGCCGTGCCGATGCGGGTCGTCATGCCGGACGGCGCGGTCACGGAAGGGCTCGCGGAGGCGAACCTCCGCGCCGCCAGGATCGGCGACGTCGTCCAACTTGAACGATTTGGGTTCGTGAGAATCGACGCAATCGACGGCGGAATCACGGCCTACTTGGCCCACCGATGATGGATGTCCCGCGTACGCACGAACAGGTGCTTTGTCGTCCTGCATGCGTTTTCCCCAATTGAGGAAAGGGCGGTGACCGGGAAATCGCCATCCGTTCGTCGAGTCCGCAGGCACCGGTCGACGACTCTGAGGGGGTCTCTAGTGACCTGGGACGTGGACGGTGGGGATTCCGCAATGTGCGCGCGCCTGAGGCGTTTCATCTTTGGTAAGACCGTGGGGGTGAACAACAGAACGCATCGCTGTCCGGGATTCGTGGAACTCGATGGTGTTCGGTACCTCGGCCAGTCCGTGGTGTTTGTGACCCCCGAACGCCTCGAGCCGCTTCTACGGTTCCTCCGGGAGCGACTGGTGGATCACGTCGTAATGCGGGGGTCGCTCGGCCCGGTTTCGCCCGGCTGAGCCAAATCTTATTCGGGGCAATGGGCCTCGCGTCTTTTCCCCAAATGAGCCAAAATTCTGCTCGCTAGCTCGATAAGGCTTTGTAGCCGCCCGCGATGCGCCGCGACGTGAAGCCCGTCGCCTCCCGCCTGAAGCCGATCGTCCAATCCCCGACCGTCCGCCTCGGCGCCCTCGTGAACGAGATGAAGCGGCGCGGCGAAGACGTCATCTCCTTTTCCGTCGGCGAGCCGGACTTCTCGACCCCGCAACACATCGTCGACGCCGCCAAGAAGGCCCTCGACGAGGGGTGGACGAAATACGTGTCCTCCATGGGAATCCCGGGACTCCGCGAGGCGATCGCGGAGAAGATGAAGCGGGAGAACGGGGTTCCGTGCGACAAGGACGGCATCATCGTCGCGCCCACGAAACATGCGCTGTACATCGCGCTCACGGGGCTCGTCGACCCGGGGGACGAAGTCCTCTTCCCGGACCCAGGCTGGGTGTCGTACGCGCCGATGGTCCACCTCGCGGGCGGTCGCCCCGTCCCCGTCCGCGCGACGGAGGAAACGAAGTACGAACCCGCGCCGGAGGCCGTCGCGGAAGCGATCACCCCGAACACGAAGGCGATCGTCATCAACTCCCCGAGCAACCCCGCGGGCTCCGTCTACTCGAAGGAGACGATCAAGGGGCTATGCGACCTCGTCACGGACCGTGACCTCTTCCTGATCAGCGACGAGATCTACGAGAAGATCCTGTACGAGGGCGCGCACTACAGCCCCGCCTCGTTCGACGGGATGTTCGACCGCACGGTCACCGTCCACGGCTTCTCGAAGACGTACGCCATGACGGGCTGGCGGCTCGGCTGGCTGTGCGCGGAGAAGAGCCTCGTGAAGCAGCTCGTGAAGGTGCAAGAGCACACGATCACGTGCGCGCCCGCGTTCGTCCAGATTGCGGGGGTGGCCGCCCTGAAGGGCCCGCCGTCCGCGGTGGCGGCGATGGTCGACGAGTTCCGCGCACGGAGGGAAATCATGGCGGGGGAGTTTCGGACGATTCCCGGCTTCCACGTGTTCCGCCCCGCGGGCGCGTTCTACTTCTTCCCCCGGTACGACTTCGAGCTCCCGAGCGACGAGTTCGCGGAGCGCCTCCTCACGGAGGCTCGGGTTGCGGTCACCCCAGGCTCCGCGTTTGGGGCCGCGGGGGAGAACCACTTGCGTTTCTCCTACGCGTGTTCCCGCGAGGACATCCGCAAAGGGATGGCTCGGGTCCGCGCCTTTGTGGAGAAGCTGCGCCGGAAGGAAGGACAATAAAGGGGAGAGGGTAGGCCCGAAGGCCTACGCCACCATCTCCGTGTTCCCGCACTTCGGGCACATGACCTCGATCGGCCGCTTGCTCGTCGTGATTTCGATCGGCGAGCCGCAGCTCCGGCACGTCACCGTCATCGGGGACCCCGGCGGCGCGTGCACGGGCTCCGGCTTCGACGGCGCGGCGGCCTCCGCCGGCGCCTTCGGCATCACGCCGAGCGCGCCTTTGCGCAACAGCAGGAGGGTCATCGCGACGAGCCACAGGAGCATCAGGAGGACGAGCGCGGGGATGTCCCCGACCGTCGCGAACCACAGCGGGTTCGTGCCCCGGATCGTCACGACTTCCACCGCGAGCGTTCCCGTGTTCGCCTCGGAAATCGTGAACAGCCCGTCGCCCTCGTCGATGCCCGAGGGAACCACGTACGTCAGATCGCCTTCCGGCCGCGCGGTGGAGACGACCCGGCTCGGTCCGTTCAGGAGCCCGTACGTGATTACGAACGTGCTCGGCGGGGTGCTGTCGAGGGATCGCCGCACGATCCGGTAGTGAATCCGCATCGTGTCCCCTGCCGCGTACGACGACCGGTCGAACGTCACGGTCAGGAAGAAGCCGCGCGCCTGCGTGAGCGTGATCGATCCGGAAACGGCGCGACCCGCCTGGGTCGCGGTCACGGTGAACGTGTACGCAGAGCTCGCGGGGTCGGGCACCCGGAACTGGAAGCTGTCTCGCGCCGTCCCGGAGGTCACGAGGTTTCCGTCCGCGTCCCGTACCTCGTAGAAGTACGTCGCGGTCGCCGCGTCGATTCGGAGGCTCTTCAGCTCCCACGTGATC
>JACQPO010000222.1 GCA_016207545.1 Methanobacteriota archaeon
GGTGGACCTCCGTCTTCGGGTCCGTGCCGCCGCTCACCCCGTCCCATCCCGGCGGGGCCCACGCGCGGAAGAATCCTTCCGCCATCTGGCTGCGGAATCGGTTGCCCTCGCAGACGAAGTACACCGTCGGCATCGTGCCACCGAATCGTTCGTCGTTCATGAACGCATCGGCCGGCGCCAATCCAGAAAGGACTCCATCCCGCCGGGCTAAAGAACGTATAGACCGTACGCCCATGCGCAACGGGGGCGCCAAGGAGGGGCGCGAGACAAGTACCCAACGCTTTTGGCGGGAGGAGGTGACACGAGTGCCGAAGTTCATCGACGCGCACCCGATGAGACCGTTCACAGCCAATGTCTTGCGCACGCTGCAGAAGGCACCGCGGGACGAGTTCGGGGTCACGCATGACGACATCCTGTTCAGTGAGAAGGAGAACAAGATCTACTGCGTCCTCAATGCGCCAAACAGGGAGGCAATCAACAAACACCACGCCAAGGCGGGCATCGAGTGTGACTGGATCCACGAAATCCGTTCGACCCGTGAGGGACCTTGACTGCTACCGCAGGCGCGTCGGGGCCGTGCCAAAGTAGAGCCAATACCCCTCCGGGTCCTCGATCGCGAACTCCCTTCGGCCGTCGGCTCGCACGACGGGCGCGTCGAGCCTTCGGTTCCGCTCCGGCTCCACGGGAACGAGGCCTTTCCCCGTCAGCTCCGCGAAGTACCTGTCCACGTCGTCCACCTCGAACTGGAGCACGGCGCCCATCCCGCGCATGTTCCCCTTGAGTTGGTTCACGAAGTCGCGGAACTCCTCGTTCGCAAACGGCGGATCCGGCTGCAGCACGATCTCCGCGGCTCCCGCCTGGAGCCGCACATTGGGCCCGTCCGTCCCGAGGACCGGAAATCCGAGGATGCGTTCGTAGAAGGCGCGCATCCGCTCCGGGTCCCTCGTGTATAGCACGATGCGCTCGAGCCTTCGGGGCTTCATGGGAGGGGGAACGCTCGGCCAGAACCTAACGATTTCGTAACCGTGATGTCCCTCCGCGCGGAATGAGGGGGCGATGCGACGGGCATGGCTCCTCGCGCTCTTGGCCGTGGCGGTCGCGGGCGTCACGATCCTCCTCCTCGTCCTGCCAACCTTGGTGCCCGCGCGCCTCGCGGCGTTGTCTCTGGCCCCGTGACGGCGCAGCCCGGAAAATGGGACGAGCAACCCTATATACGAGGACTCGGCTGGACCGCGCGTGGCCGCGATTGAGGTCCACGACCTCACGAAATTTTACGGGACCACGCCCGCGCTCCGCAACGTCAGTCTGGCGGTGGAGGAAGGGGAGTTCCTCGGCCTGTTCGGCCCGAATGGCGCGGGAAAGACGACCCTCCTGAAGATCCTCACGGGGCAACTCGCGCCCACGAAGGGCCGGGCCCGTGTGCTGGGAATCGACGCGATCGCCCAGCCGATGGCGGTGAAGGCCGCGGTCGGCATCGTGCCGGAGGTCGAGTCGCCCCCGTCGTACCTCACCTCGTACGAGTACCTGTACTTCGTCTCTCGGGTGCGGAAGGTCGCGGACGCGGAGCCGCGGATCGCCCGCTGGCTGGACTTCTTCGACCTCGAGACCGTGCGGCGCACGATCTGCAAAGACCTGAGCAAGGGGACGCGGCAGAAGCTCATGCTCGCCGCCGCGTTCCTCCACGAGCCGAAGGTCCTGTTCCTCGACGAGCCGTTCATCAACCTCGATCCGATCTATCAGCGAAAGGTGAAGGACTACCTCGCGGAGTACGTCGCCGACGGGGGCACCGTCTTCATGTGCTCCCACCTCCTCGAGATCGCGGAGAAGCTGTGCGATAGGGTCGGAATCCTGAACGGCGGCCACCTGATCGCCCGCGGCTCCCTCGCGGAGGTGCGCGACGGAGAGCGGGACCTCGAAGCGGCCTTCCTGAAGCTCGTCGGGGGACCCGCGTGACGTTCCTGCTCCCGCTCATGCTCCGCGAGGAGTACCGGATGCACACCTCGTACACGAGCCGCCACATGTTCCTCGCGTTCCCGCTGTTCGTCGCGCTCATCAGCTTCGCGACGGCTGCCACGGCGCCGAACTACCTCGCGGTCACTCCCCTCCCGGACCTGCTCCTCGTCCTCCACATCTCCGTCTTCCTGTACGGACTGAGCGTCGGCGCGTTCGGTTTCCTCGGCCGCCAGTACCAGGAGCGCGCGACGGGGTACCGGAACTACCTCGCCACGCAGCCGAGCATCCTCCCGATGTCGTTCAAGCGGACGTTCCTCGGGATGTACGCGCGGGACGCGATCTTCTACCTCGCGCTCATCCTCGTGCCGATGACCGTCGGCCTGCTGCTGTCGATCCCGTTCAACGGGTTCCGGGTGACGAGCATCGTCCTCTTGTTCGTCGCATCCCTCCTGTCCTTCCTCACGGGGATGTCCCTCAGCTTCTTCCTGTCCACGTTGTACGTGCGGAGCAGCCCCGCGTTCGCGGTGAGCGTCGCCGCGCTCACGGTCGTCTTCCTCGCGTACGGGGCGACCCGCGCGATCCCGGCCGCGGTGCTCCTGCCGGGGTTGGCGGTCCAGAACGCGATCCCGCCGCTCGCCCCGCTCGGCGTCGCGGCCCTCGTGTACGCGCTCGGCGGCGTCGCCCTCATCCTCGCGCTCGTGGGCGGCGCGGTCGCCCTCGTGTCGGACCAGTTCGAGTCGCGCAGCGTACCGACCGCGGACGAACTCCCAGGCCTCGAAAAGCGCCTCCGCGGGTTCCGCCGGTACCGGACGTTGCTCGCGAAGGAGCTCCTCGACCTCAAGCGGAGCGGGGTGCCCGTGAAGATGTTCTTCTCTTTCGTCACGCCGCTCGTCTTCCTCTCGTTCAGCGTGTGGTTCGTCCGCCACGGCCTCGCGCTTCCAATCGGCTTCAACACCGTGTTCTACGCGGCCATGGTGGGCTTTTTCGGGATTTCCCTATACAACTGGCTCAACAACGTGGACACGATGGACTACCTGGGCACGCTCCCGCTCACGGTCCCGCAGGTCATCCGCGTGAAGCTGCTCGCGTATCTCCTCCTCACGCTCGGCGTGAGCACGGTGTTCGTCGTCGCGATCGCGTGGATGAACGGGGACACCCGCCTCCTGTGGCTCGCCCTCCCCGTGATGGTCGTCACGAGCCTGTACAGCGTCGTGATGACCGCGTACCTCACGGGCCTGCGGACGAGCACGTTCCTGTTCGACCCCGGCGTCCTGTTCGCGTTCAGCGCGATGTCCATGCTGCCGGACGTCGGCCTCGCGGTCCTCTCCTTCACGATCGACTCAAGCCCCGCGTTCGCCGTGTCCGGCATCGCGCTCACCCTGGGCGTCCTCGCGCTCGGAACCCTTATTCTGTACAAGGGCATCGACCGGCGCTGGGCGCGGACCGCCTTCGGGGACTGACGCGTGGACCGTTCCACGTTCGTGCGGAGGGCCTTTCACCTCGCGAGCCCCGCGTGGCTCGTCTGGTACTGGATGCCGCCAGATTCCTGGGTCGGTGTGCGGAAGGAGCTCGTCCTTCTCCTGTTCCTCTGCGGTGCCCTCCTCATCGAGGCCACGCGGCTCATGACGGGCCGCCACATCCTCGGGTTGCGGGCGCACGAGAGGGA
>JACQPO010000223.1 GCA_016207545.1 Methanobacteriota archaeon
CCCCGCCCGGTGGCCTGCTCCGGGGCGGTTTCCGTCCCGTCTCGGGGGCACCGGAGCGGCCTCGACATGAACCACCCCATCCCGCTCCGGGACGAAAGGGGTTTCGGCGCTTGCCGGGGAGCCTTACTCGTACGCGGTGATATCGAGGGTCTCGAGCAGGATGTACGCCCAGTCGAGCTTTCGCTTCTTCGTGGCGGGATCCGGATCCTTCGGGCTCGGACGCTCGAAGTCGAACCCGAGCAGGAGGAGGCTCGCCGCGCCGAGGCTCGCGGCGAGGAACGCGGCGCGGTCCCCGTCCGTGAAGCCGCCAAAATTGTAAACGCGCCCGAACGGGCGGGATTGGGTCGTCGCGATCACGGGGCCCGCGAATCGGGGCGCCCACCGCTCGACCGCGGGGATGTTGTCCCCGTGCGCGTGGACGACGACCACGGTCCCCTCCGCGTTCGCCGCAATCTGGTCCTCGACGCTCCCGTCCAGGTCCGTCACGATGACGTCGGGGCGATGGCCCGCCCCGCCGAGGACGCTCGTCGCCTCGTCCGCCGCCACGAGGGGCCGCCCGATCGCCTTGAGGTCTGCGGCGAGGTTCGCCCCGTTCCCCGCGATCGTGACCTCTTGGTCCGCGAACAGGGGACGGAGCTCCTCGGGGTCGATCCGCCGTCCCGCGAGCTTCGCGTCGAGGATCCGCGCGGACCGCTCGTCCTCTTCCCGCGAGAACCCGAAGTCTTCCAGAATCTCGCGGTAGTAGACGTCCCACTCCTCGTAGTCCATGTCCGGGCTCAGTGCCGCCAGCTGTCCGACGGCATCTCCTCGCTCCGCGGGCGGTACGAGAGGCCGGCGGCGATGAGCATGATGATCGCGAGCGCCATGATCACGAGGATGAACGTCACGGTGCCGGACGGCTCCGTGCCGAACAGCACGGAGAGGGACTTCACGGACGCGAGGATGATGAGGCCCGTGGCGATGAACGTGCCCGCGACCATCATCACGTGCCGCGGCACCTTCCCGCGCTTTACGTACGCCTCCACGACCCGGCCCGCCTCGAGGGTCAGGAACGCGAGGAGGAGCCACACGAGGGAGCCTCCGACGAACGCGAGGAACTTGTTCACGTAGTCGCGCTCCCGGTTCGCCTCCTGGATGCCGAAGAAGACGCCGACGAGGAACGGGACGATTGCGATGAGGTTGAAGAAGATCGCGAGGTTGCCCGTGATCGGCGCGGACCGAATCCGCTCGTACGCGTCCACGAGCCGGTGGAGCGCCTCCCGCGGGCGGATCGTGAACGCGGATAGGATCACGTACAGGCCCACGAGGAATGCGATCGCCGGAATGGCGAGCCCGGGGCTTACGATCCAGAACAGGCCGAACATGATCAGGGACAGGCCCAGGGGGACGACGAACTTCCGACGGATCTTTGGGTCCTTCCACGACTTCGCGATCAGGTACCACGTCGACTCGAGCGCGGGGTTCTGACGCACGTACACGCGGCGTACGTGGTCCACGCGCAGCCGGGAGGCAATCATCGGAAAGATCGATTCGTCCTCCGCCCCGTCGCTCACGAGGTACGCCCGGTCCGGCCTGACCTCCTCGAGCACCTCTTCGAGCTGCTGGGTCAACACCCGGTCGGAGACGGGCCCCACGCGCACATCGCCCGCGATCACCGCGACCTCCGACGGCTGTCCGGACTTCACGAGTTCGTCGTAGATCGAAATCGCGGTCAGCAGGGTGTTGACGTCGCTGTCCTCCGGGTCCGCCAACCCCAACTTCATCGCGGCCGCGAGGGTGTCGTCCCTCCCGACGAGCGGCCCGCGTATCCCCGTCTTGACCCCGATGTCGTTGTCGCGGTCGACGCACACGACGAGGGTTTTCATCGTTGCGAAACATACCCGGCTCACCGTATATCAACGTTCCGTCTCGGTTGCGCTCAGAGTAAAGGTTCAAGTTGGGACCTCCTATCTCGCGCGCCATGGCGGACACCTGCCCCGTGTGCAGGGCCGCGGTGCCCCCACGGGCGGCGACCTGCCCCTCCTGCGGTGCGCGCCTCGTCCACGAGGACGCGCTTGTGCAAGACCTCGAGGACCTGAAGGCCCACGCGGACGCGGCGCTCGCGGACGAACTCGCGTCCCTGAGCAAGGCCGCGGAGGCGGAAGTCGGCGCCGTGGACCGGACCCTTGCGGAGTTGAGCGCCGTGGAGTCGACCCTCGACCTCGCACGGGAACGCCTGCGGTGGGAGGCCGCGGACCTCACAAGCTTCGTTCGCAGGGTCGAGGCGCGCGCCCCGTCCCGCCATCGCGGCCCGACGGCGCCGCCTGCCCGTCGCCCGGCCGCCGCACCCGTGCTCGCGATCGG
>JACQPO010000227.1 GCA_016207545.1 Methanobacteriota archaeon
ACCGTCGGAATCCGGAGCAACGACGGCGTCGTGCTCGCGGCGGACAAGCGGGCGAGCAAGGGATTCTTCGTCGGCTCGAAGGTCGTGCAGAAGATCTTCCCGCTCGACGACACGATCGCCGTGGCGATCGCCGGACAGATGAGCGATGCGGAATACCTCGTGAACCTCGCGAAGGCGGAACGCCGGTTGCTCGCGCTGCGGCGCGGCTTCCCCCTCTCTGTGCGGGAGTCCGCGAAGCTGATCGCGAACATCGCGTACAGCGGGATGAAGTCGTACAGCCCATTCTTCGTGGAGCTCGTCGTCGCCGGCGTGGACCGCGAAGGCCCGCACGTGTACACGAGCGACATGAGCGGCGCGATCACGTCGGAGGACTTCATGTCGTCCGGCTCCGGCTCGCCGATCGCGTACGGCGTGCTCGAGCAGGGGTACAAGGCGGACCTCACGCTCGACGACGCGAAGAGGCTCGCAGAGGCCGCGGTGCGGGCGGCGATGGAGCGAGACCCCGGGAGCGGAAACGGGGTGGACGTCGTGGCGGTCCCGAACCACCGCTGGAACGGGACGGTGAACTGACATGGCAATGCCGGAGATGGGCGGACGGATGCCGTTCTTCTACAACACGGAGGGCCGCCTCATCCAGGTCGACTACGCACTCCAGGCGGTCTCGCGCGGCTCGACGACGCTCGGGCTGAAGACGAAGGACTTCGCGCTCGTGACGAGCCAGGTACGACCGACGCGCTCGCTCCTCGAGCCCGCGGAGAAGGTGTTCGTGATCGACGAGCACGTCGGCGCGACCGGGAGCGGCTACATCGGCGACGTGAACACGCTCGTGGACGAGCTGCGGATCGCCGCGCAGCGGCACCGGCTCGCGTACGACACGCCGGTCGACGTGGGCACGCTTGCGCGAGGGTTGTCCCAATACCTCCATACGTTCACGATGTATACCGTGCGTCCGTTCGGCGCCTCCATCATCTTGGCGGGGACGGACGACCTCGGCATCCAGCTCGTCCAGGTCGACCCGAGCGGGACGACGTTCCGCGGATCCGGGTTCGCGATCGGGCAGTCCGCGGACGAGGCGCTCGAAGTGATCAAGCAGGGATACCGGCCGGACCTACGCCTCGAGCAGGCGACCGCGCTCGCCGCGCAGGCGATCGAGAGCGTGAACGGCGGCAGGTCGCAGATCGAGCACGGCGTCGTGCGGCGGGACACCCGAAGGTTTAAACGGCTCCGACCGAACGGCGTCCCGAGCGAGTAGCCGTGACGTTCGGGTCCTGCATCGGCTACGCAGTCGGACCCACGACGGAGGCGAAGAGCTCCGGGTCCACGTTGCCGCCGGAAATCACCGCGACGACCGAGGGTTCAAGCGTTTGGCGGTATCGGACCCACGCCGCGAAGGCGGCAGCACCCGCGGGCTCTGCGACGACCTTCGCCTCGAGGGCAAGCCTCCGCATCGCCGCACGGATCTCGTCATCGCTCACGACGAGGCATCCGTCGAGGTTGCGACGAAGGATGTCGACCATGTTCGGGAGGACGATCCCGATGCGAATCCCGTCCGCGATCGTCCGAGGATTCGCGATTCGGTGCGGGCGGCCCGTTCGGAGCGCGACGGGGAACGACGCCGCCCCCTCCGCCTGCACGGCGTACACCTTCGCCTTCGGCTGGCGGCCCTTCACCGCGACCGCGATGCCCGTGGCGAGGCCCCCGCCACCCACAGGGACGAGGACCGTGCGCACATCCGGTACGTCGTCCGCGATCTCCCATCCCGCGGTCCCCTGCCCGGCGATCGTGTGCGCGTGGGCGAACGGATGGATGAACGTCTGGGGCCACGACCGCCAAAGCTCCTCCTCATGAACGCGAACGAGCTCGTCGCGGGGCATCGGTGCGACCTGCGCGCCCAAGGAGCGAATCGCATCCACCTTGCGGCCGACCGCGCCCTCCGGGACCCGCACGAGGCATGGAATCCCGAGGCGCTTCGCCGCCCATGCGAGGGACAACCCGTGGTTCCCCGAGCTGATCGTGGCGACCCCTCGTCGCCGTTCTTCGTCGGAGAGAAGGGAGAGGCGGTTCCAGGTGCCGCGGATCTTGAAAACGCCCAGGCGCTGGAGGTTCTCGAGCTTCAGGAACACCTCGCGTCCGGCGTCCTCGTGGAGAATCGTCGGCGTGCGCACGGCGACCTCCCGCACGATCGGGAGCGCGGTCTCGACATCCTTTCGCGTAACCGCGATTCGATCCACGGGCTAGCCTCCCCGTCGGATGCCGAGGGCCGCCATCTCGTGGATCAGGATCTCCCGCATCCCTTCCTCGAAGGGCCGATGCGTGAGGCCGAGTTCCCGCTTCGCCTTCTCGTTGCTCCCGAGGTACGTGGCGGGGGCGAC
>JACQPO010000225.1 GCA_016207545.1 Methanobacteriota archaeon
CGTCCGCTCCACCTCCTGCTCGCGTACGTCGTCGGCCTGCTCGGGATGAACCTCCTCCTATACCACGTGTTCTCCTACGGACCCGTGTTGGCGGCGTTCCGGAGGGAGGGGCCGCTCGCGCGCCGCACCCGCGCGGTCGTACTCCGCTCCCTCGCGTTTTCCGGCGGCGCCTTGGCCCTCGCGTACGGAGGCTCCCTCGCCCTGCTCCCGCTCTTCGCGCTCGACGTCGGCCCGCGCGACGCGGTGAGCGCGTTGTTGCTCACGCTCGCCCTCCTCCTCGTCCTGCTGTTCCTGTCGATGCTGCCGGAGACGCCGCTTCCCCTCCGCCGTTGGCTCGCGCGCTCGAGGTAGTCCCGTCGCATGCCGGTTTTGGCGGCGTTGCCAAGCGACTCCCTAAACCTCTAATAGGAGCCGTCCTGTATCGCGCGACGCGCCCCGGTGGTCTAGTGGTCTATGATCTCGGTCTGTCGAGCCGAGTGCTCGGGTTCGAATCCCGACCGGGGCGTGCTCCATAGAAATCGGGGGTCCCCCTCCGAAATGCTTTAGCCTCGAACGTTCCTTGCGCGTCCGTGGCGTCCCCGCCAACACGCCCGATCGGGGTCGCGATCCTGGCGGTCTTGGTGATCTTGGCGGGCGTCATTCTCACGATCCTTGCGGTCTTGATGGTGCGCGGCGCCGTCCTCATCCTCGGGACCACGGACAACGCCGTCGTGCTCGGCCTTGCCCTCGTGTTCCTGCTCCTATCCCTCACCCTCTTGGCGGCGGGATTCGGCCTGTGGAACCTCCGGCCGTGGGCCTGGTGGCTTGCCGCGGTTGTCCTCGTGCTGCACCTGGTGACGCGGGTCGGGGACGCGGCCGTCGCACGCCAGATCGGTCCGGCGATCCTCATCGGTTTCATCCTCCCGCTGTTGATCCTAGGCTACCTGCTCGCGGTTCGAGGCAGGTTCCGGCCCCGGCCCGTGTGAGATCCTCCCTCCTGCACGCGGTCTGTCGAGCCGAGGGGTCAGGTTCGAATCCCGAGCGGGGCGTCTCCCGCGTCACCCGGGCAGTTCCTTGACGAGCTTCCCCGCTTTCCAGATGTGCGTGATGTTGTCCGAGGATGTCACAACCTCGATGTCCCTGATCGGGTTTTTCGTGAGGGCGAGGATGTCCGCGTCGTAGCCTTCCTTGAGCTGTCCCGACTTCGGCGCCTGTGGTCCCAAGGTTAGCGGCCCATTGGCGGTGGCGGCTTCGATCGCCTGAAGGGGCGTCATCCCCGCCGCCACGAGGTGGGCAAGTTCCTTCGCGTTGTTCCCCCACCCCACGGGGCTCCCGACCGCGCTGAAGATGTCGGACCCGACGGCGATGCGGACGCCTTTCCGGATCGCGAGCCGCAGGGCCTCCTCGTGGCGCCCGTGGATCGCGAGCATCTTCTGGTGCGCGTAGTCCGCGATCCCGATCTGCTTCGCGAACTTCACGACCGCGTCGATGATGAACCGCGTCGGCACGAGGATCGCGCCCTTCGCGAGCATGAGGTCCGCGCTCTCCTCGTCGAGGAACGTCCCGTGCTCGATCGTGTGGCAGCCCGCGCGCAACGCCGCCATGATGCCGGGCTTCCCGTGGCAGTGCGCGGCCACGATCCGCTCCGCCCGTGCGGCCTCCTCCACGATCGCCGCGAGCTCCTCGTCGGAGAACTGCTGGTGGACGGGATGGTCGAGCTCGCTCGCCACGCCGCCGGAGGCGAGGACCTTGATCAGCTTCGCCCCGAGCCTCAGCTGTTTCCGCACGGCTTGGCGGCAGGCGGGGACGCCGTCGCAGATCGCGCTGAATCCGCCCGCGTGTTCCGTCAGGGCGAGGACGAAGTCGAGGGGATACATGTGGAGATCCCCGTGCCCTCCGGTCTGGCTCAACGCGGCGCCCGCCCCGTAGACGTGCGGTCCATTCACGGTGCCTTCGTCGATGACCCGCGCGAGGAACACGCCCAGGCCCCCGGGCTCCCGAACGCTCGTGAACCCGGCCTGGAGGCCTCGCTCCGCATCCTTCACGATCCGCGCCGCCAAGACGGGCAGCGGCGTCTTCGCGAGCTCCTCGACGTTCGCCGTGCGAATGCCGAAGAAGTGGCCGTGGCAGTCCCACATCCCCGGCATGACGACGGGGACGCTCACGGTTTCCGCATCGGACGCGTTCGGAGCGCTTTCCATAGGCCCCGCGTACGCGATGCGGCCCGCTTCGACCACGACAACTCCGTTCTTCACCGGGTCGCCTCGGCCCGGGAGCAGGACATCCGCCTCGATGCGCGGCACGATGGGCGAATGACTCGGGCCGTAGAAGAAACTGCGTTTTTCTCGGCGCCTTGCTCAGGCGCAGGTGGGGGTTCAATTCCCCCTGCGTCTCGATTTGGATGGTCAGCCACCGCATCACCGCGACGGGAAGGCGCCGAACTGCCTCAACACGTCCTCGGGGACCGGGTTTTCGTACGCCAGCTTCACCCTCGGGCAAAGTCCCCGAAAATCCGCGTCCGTGGTGAGGAACGCATGCGCCCCAAGTTCCGTCGCGAGCGCAAGGTAAAACGTGTCGTAAACGTCGTGCTTGAGGGCCTTCGCGAGATCGAACGCTTTCAGGAGGACTCCGCGGGAGGCGCCGACGTAGGCGACCCGACGGTGCCGCAGGAAGTCCTCTACCGCGCGATCCGCCTCCGCCTTTCG
Organism: Methanobacteriota archaeon; assembly: GCA_016207545.1. GTDB lineage: Archaea > Thermoplasmatota > Thermoplasmata > RBG-16-68-12 > EA-27 > EA-27. The sequence goes on from JACQPO010000225.1 coordinate 2,685, forward strand.
GATGCCCCAGCGACTCGTGAGGATCCATCGGGCCCGCAGGGGTGCCTGATCGGGGATGAGGAGCCGATACGATCCCTCGAGGCCTTCGGAGACGATTCGATCGACGAACGGATGGCCGGGATGGTCCTCGACGAGAAAGATGGCCAAAACGTTGACATCCGCGAGCTTACTCCTCCGCGGCGAAGGTCGCCTCCCCCGCCTTGGGGAAGGCTTCCTTCCCCCATTTCCGGCCGGCCCTGACCTTAAGCTGCCTCCGGACGAGAGGTTTCAGTCGAATCTCGGCGCCTTCCACGGCGAGGAGGAGGCGGTCGTCCTCCATGAGCCCGAGCTCCTCACGCCTCTCCTTCGGAATCGTCACGCGTCCCTTCTTGTCGAGGGTCACAGTCTCCATGGTCCCACCTATATGTTCCCACGAGAATACTTAAGACTTGTGGGCCGGTTCAGGTGGGTCGGAGATAGGCCAACGGGGGCGCGGCGGACATCCCATTCCGGAATCCATCGGGCCCACGAGAGCGCCGCGGGCATTCGCACGTTCAGCGAGACCAGAGCGCAAGGTCGATGGGCTGCTTAAGGTCCAATGGGTTCCCGTCCGGGTCCTCGAATTCGCACAGCCACTCGCCCCAGTCCATGTGTTTCGGCGGGTAGAGGAATTTCACCCCGTGCGCGCGCATCCGTTCATAGTCCGCGTGGATGTCCGACGTGAGGAACGTAATCCCCGTGGGCCCTGGCTCCGCCTCCCCGCCAAGCTCGCAAAGGTGGACCCGAGTCTGTGGGCGCGGCGGCCCGACTTCGATCCAGTGGCCCGGGTCCTCCGCGGTGCCCGCCGCACCGGGCGGCGCGTTCGGGTCGTTTGGCCCAATGTAGGCGACATCTAGGCCGAGCACGTCGCGGTACCACGCGATCGCCTTCCGACGGTCCGCGACGACGATCGCGACGGTGTCGATGCTCAAGATCGCCATGAGA
>JACQPO010000226.1 GCA_016207545.1 Methanobacteriota archaeon
CCGCGGACGTCCTCCGACACGCGGCCGACGACGACCGCGAGGGACTCGTACCCGCGATACACGTCGAGCGGCTGGCCCAAGGTCGCGAACGGATGCATCTCGTCGATCTGGCGGCCGAGATCCGAGACGAGCGCCTCCATCTTCTTCCGCGACTCGTCCTCCTCGCGGATGTTCAGCTCGAGGGTCGCGATCTGTTGGCGGAGGTCCCCCAGCGTCTCGACCTTCTCCGGCTTTTTCGCCTCCTCGACCTTGAGGATGTTCGCGATCGAGCGCAGCTTCACGAGGTTCTCGGACACCTCGGAGGCCTTCGGCAGCGGCTTCCCGATGGAGAACACCTCGTCCTCGCCGCGGTGGTCGACGAGGTGGACGAGCATGAGGTCGTACAGGGATTCGATGACGCGCTCCAGCTGGTCCTTGGGCCCTACCACGAGGACCCGGCTCATCGGCTCGGGCCTAAGCATCGAGGGCACCCTGGAACTTCTGAGCCACGAGTTCGACGGCTTTCTCGACGTTCGCCATGCCGGCGGCCCTCAGTGCCTCCGCCTCCCGCCGCCCCTTCGCGAGGATCGCCTCGCGCTCCATCGCGATGGCCTCCTCCGCCTGCTTCAAAATCGCGGCCGCCCGGTCCTCCGCGTCGCGGCGCAGCCCGTCCTGCAGCTCGAGGACGTCCCTTCGGGCCTCGCGGATAATCCGCTCGCGCTCCCGTTCCGCAGCCTCTTTCATCGCGCGGATTTCCGCTTCCGCGCGTTTGATTTCATGGAGCGTTTCCGCTTTGTTCAATGGAGACCCGGCGCCGCATCGCGGCACCCTTCTTAAACGTTTGGAGCGGCTCGCGCGAGATGCATAATGCGTGGCGAATAAAAGTCCGTTCGCACGCGTCGCACGATTCGTCTGACCGTGCGACACGCGCGCGTTCTGGATGGGCACACAACCTTAAAATATAGTCCCCGTTTACCACGGACGTTCCCTGCGGATTGAGGCGGAAGGGATGAGGATTCGCGCAGTGCTGACGGCGACATTGGCGGTCGCCCTGCTCGCCGCCACCCTGTCCGCGTTGTTCGCGCCGAACGCGAGCGCCCAGGGGGTGCCGCCGCCGAAGGTGTTTTGGACGATCTTCGGGACGACGGAGAACGGGGTTCTCAAGTTCATCCCCGACCGCCTCATCGTTCCCCAGGTCCCCACGATCGTCAACGTGACGTTCGTGAACACGGACCCGGGCCCGGGTGTCCAACACACGTTCACGATCCGCTCCACGGCGGCAAACGCGCCCGATCCGTTGCTCGTCAACACGGGTCTGATCAGCCCTGGCCAACAGGCGTTCGTGGAGTTCGCGCTCACGCCGCCGCAGAACGAGAACCGCATTCTGGCGGGAACGAGGAACGAGACCGCGGAGGTCGAGGGCGGCTTCATCAAGTTCTACTGCATCCCGCACGAGGCCGCCAGGATGATCGGCCACGTCGTCGTCGGCGGCGTCCAGGGGCAGGCGGAGCCCGGGGAGAAGGGCGTCTTCCTCCGCGCGTACTGGATCGGCCTGCTCGGGATGGCGGGCACGCTCGTCCTCGTCGTCGTTTCGTACTTCGTGATCAAGGGCAGCAGCCGCCACTACCGAGACCACCACGAGCACATCCGGAGGGGCGGGCCGTGACGCGCCTGATCCGGAGCGATTTCCCCTTGCGTCCAGTGTCCGTCAGCATTGCGATGTGGGCCCTCGCGATCGCCGTCCTATTCTTCGCGGGCCTGTTCGTGATCGTCGGCCTCACGATCCCGACGGCGTTCACGGGGAACGAGCAGATCGCGCTCGGGGTGTGGATGGGAATGATCTTCCTGATCCTCGCGGTCATGTTGGACCTGTATCGGAGGCACTACGTCCCCGACGAGCTCATCCACAAGAAGCGGCGGCCGAAGATCGTGCTCCGCCGGGAGTTCCGGTGACATGGCGCGGGACGACCGATTCGAGGACGAGAAGGGAGTCGACCGCCGAACGTTCATGAAGGCGGCGGTCGGCATCGGCGCCGCCGGGTTGGCGGGCTCCCTCGTCCTGTCGGGCAAGACGTTGCTCCCGCCCACGGCGTCCGCGGAGGGGGAGGTGAACGAGGGGTTCGTCTACGCGAAGGGAGACGAGCCGAACCCGTTCGGGTTCGACGCCCTCGTCGGGCGGGAGGCGCGACCGGAACACTTTCGGGAACCGTGGGTCGGCGTCGCGACGTTGTGGCGTGCCCTGTTCGACCCGGACGGGAACCAGCTGCCCGGGACAGGGTTCCCCGTCCTCCTCATCCGCGTCGACCCCGAGCTGTTCCGCCACCCCGCGGAGTGGATCCCCGGGCAGGACTTCGTGGACGACGTGGGCATCGTCGCGATCTGGGATCGGTGCGTCCACCTGTGTTGCTTCCCGCAGTGGCACCTCGACGGACTCCCGTCCGCGTACCAGGACTACGAAGCCGTGCGCGTGCCGCGCACGTTCCTCGCCGGACAGGACCCGATCTGGTGCCGGTGCCACAACTCCCAGTACGACCCTGTCACGTTCGTCTGGGACATCCACCCGAACGGCACCCTGTACATCGGCGCGAACATGGCGCACGGGCCTGCGACGCGCGGGTTGCCCGCGGTCTCCGTGACGGAACAGGGCGGTCGGCTCGTCGGGCCCCGGTTCCTTGCGGAGGCGCCGCAGCCGCCCGCGGAGGTCGAGCAGCGCCTGGGCGGGAAACCCGGCAGGTTTTTCCGCGACTGGTACTTCGCGTACTGTAGGTGAGGCGATGGCGCGCGAGTCCTTGATTGGCCGGATGAACCGGAAAGCGTTCGGCTACCTCGCGTCCCGGTTCCCGCCGACGCCATGGGCGGACCTCACGCGCCGGACCGTGGAGACCGTGCAGCGACAGGTCCCGCGGTCCCACGCGGAGAAGTACGAGCTGAAGACGATCTGGTACTGGTACCCGCTGTATTGCTTGGGCGGCATCTCGTTCGTCGCGTTCATCATCCTCACGATTACCGGGATCCTGCTCGGCTTCTACTACATCCCGGACGGGACGATCGAATTCACGCGGACGGGGGGCGTCACGAGCCCCGCGTTCCGGAGCATGCACTTCATCATGAACGAGGTGCCGTTCGGCTTCATGGTCCGCGGCCTGCACCACTGGGCCGCGCACGTGATGATCGCGGCCGTGTTCCTCCACATGATGCGCGTCTACTTCACGGGCGCGTACAAGAAGCCGAGGGAGCTGAACTGGCTCCTCGGCGTCATCCTCCTCCTCGTCACACTGTTCTTCGGGTACTCGGGGTACCTGCTGCCCGCGAACGACCTTTCACGGGGCGCCGCGACGATCGGCATCAACATGGCGAAGGCGGTCCCGCCCCAATGGCTCGGGGAGCTTCAGACCCAGCTCTTCTTCGGGGAGCTCGACCCGACAGGCTTCTATATCATCCGCATGTATTGGTTCCACGTGTTCATCCTTCCCCTCGTGGGCACCTTGCTGATGATCGTCCACATGGCCCTTGTCTGGATCCAGGGCGTCGCCGAACCCCACTGAGGAAACCATGGAGATCGAGGCGGTCAAGGAAGGGGTGTTCGAGGGGAAGCCGGGGTTCCCCACCCAGTACGGTCCCGAGCGGACGGACTACCAACCCGGAGTCCCATTCTGGCCCCACGAGGTGTATCGCGACCTCGTCATCGTCTTCATCCTGACAGCGATCCTGTTCTTCCTTTCGGCAGCCTATACGCCGATCGTAGGTCCGGCGGCGAACCCGGCGATTCAGCCCTTCATCGTGCCCGACTGGTACCTCTTGTTCTCTTGGGGGCTGCTGAAGCTCGCCGACGTGTTGCCCACGATTGTCTTCGTCGACCCGTTCGGCAATGTCATCAACATGGATGCGGCGTTCTGGGGAAACATGCTCACGTTCCCCTTGGTCCTGCTCCCTCTGTTCCTGCTCCCCTTCATCGATCGGGGGCGCGAGGCCCGCCCTGCGAAGGCGCCGGTCCGGAGCGCCTTCGGCGTCGGGTTCTTCCTCGGCTTCCTGTTCTTCGCCTCCCTTTATGCCACGAACGATCGAATCCTCGCCTCCTGGCCCTTCATGGCGGACGATGCGCTGAAGTGGATGGTCGTCGTGCCGCCCATCCTCATCGGGCTCGCGACCTACGTCGGCCTCCGCCGGCTCGGGTTCCGGGACATGTACTGGTGGCTCGTCGTCGCGATCGGCGGCGCTTTCGCAATCCTCGTCCTCATGACGTTCTGGGCGTTCGCCCTGGGGCCCTGGGGCTTCGACGGGATCGACCCGCTCACGCGACTCGCGCGCTCGCTCGGGGACCCCACGGCCTGGCCCCTGATGTTCTTCATGATCGTCATCCTCGTCTATTCCGCCATCCTGTTCGTCGCCACCGCCTTCCTCCGAGAGCGAAAGGCGAAGGAAGTCATCCTCGTCGCGACGGTGACAGCGTTCTTCACCCTCGTCGGCGCCGCAAAGGTGTTCGCGGATGCGAATTGGGCGGGCACGTACTACGCGCTGCGGATGATCGCCCTGTACTCGAACTTCTTCGTTGCCCTTCCCCTGTTCTCCCTGATCACGTTCTACTTGGGCACGCGGACGCCGTACAGCACGTACGAGTACCTGCTCAACGAGTGCTACCAGTGCGGGAAGTGCCACACGGTCTGCCCGGTCACGAAGGTCGAGGACGATGCGCTCGGCGGGCTCAACCTCGTGTACAACACGTTCAAGAAAGAGCATGATGGCGTCCCGCTGTGGACGTGCTTGGCGTGCGATGCGTGCAGCGCGGTGTGCCCGCTGGACATCAAGTACAGCGACTACATCTTGGAGGAACGGAGCAAGGTGATGGCGAACCGGATGGCCGCGGACGGCGGCCGGAGGCCCGCGGGATGATCCCGCTCGACCCCGAGTACGGGCCCGCGCGGACGATCCCGCACCCGGTCATGTTCCGGGTCCTCGACGCGGAGGCGGACGAGGCGACGATCCCCGCGGCGCTGTCCGTCCGCAAGGGCGCGGAGTACGCGTACTACCCGGGATGCATCGACTACTACGACCAGGAGATGCAGTTCTCCCACCTGAACTACGGGGAGACGGACCACGGGATCATCTTCGACTCCTCCGTCAAGCTCCTGAAGGCGGTCGGGATTGAGCCCGTGATCCTGGACCGGTCGTTCATGAAATGTTGCGGCCACGACCAGCTGTGGCAGGGTAAACTCGACGTCTTCCAGGGGATGCGGGACTACAACACGAAGATCATCAAGATGCTGGGCATCAAGACCCTCGTCACAAGCTGCGCGGAGGGGTACCGAACGTTCAAGCTCGACTACAAGCTCGACGGGGTCGAGGTGAAGCACATCACCCAGGTCCTGTACGAGCGCGGCCTGCGCTTCCCACCGCCCAAGGAGGGCCGCACGATTCGGGTCACGTACCAGGACCCGTGCCGGTCGTGCCGCCAGATGCCCGTGGACCCGATCTACGAGGAGCCGCGAGAGCTCATCCGGCGCGTGGAGAACGCGGAGCTCGTCGAGCTGAAGACGTTCCGCGCGGACGCGCAGTGCTGCGGCGTCGCGCAGATGATGTACTGCAACGACAAGACGAAGGGGCTGACGGCCTCCCGGATGGACGAGGCGAAGGCGCTCAACGTCGACTACCTGCTCACGGCCTGCCCGAAGTGCCTCACCCACTTCGGCTGCCTCCACCACGAGAACCGGTGGAAGCCGGAGGAGGAGCGGTACCGGTACCGCGTCGTGGATATCACCCACTTCCTCGCGGAGCGGCTCGAGGGGGAGGAGGTCGGCCGGGCCCCGTCTCTGATCCCCGCGGCGCAAGATCCCCGGGCCAAGGCGGCCAAGGGGGGCGCGTGAGGTGCAGGCCGCGGTTGTGAAGCCTCCCGCGGAGCTCGACTACTACGCGCAGGTCCGGAAGATGTCGGTCGAGCTCGCGCAGAAGCAGTACAAGAAGTTCTTCCGGCAGCGCGCGACGGAGTTCATCCGCGGGAAGGGCAGCCTCGCGGTTGTGGACGAGCAGGTGTGCATGGGGTGCACCCACTGCTTCGACAACTGCGCGTTCGAAGCCATCGACATGCTCGACCGGAAGTTCACGCTGCCCGAGCTCACGTACACGTCGCGGAAGGCCGTGATCATCACGGAGAACTGCGTCGGGTGCGAGAAGTGCGCCCTCGTGTGCCCCGTGGACGCGATCACGATGGTCCCGAAGGACGGGTGGGAGGCGCGCGACGGTCGCCTCGTGCAGCTCGCGCCGCCGCCCGCCGTGTCCAGGCCCTTCCTCCAGCCGCCGAAGCCCGGGGAGCCGCGGCCGCCCGGGGCGGCGGAGCCGTTCGTGGCGTTCCGCGAGGAGGCGAAGAAGGAGCCCCCGAAGCCGGTCCCGAAGCCTGCGCCTGCGGCCCCGCCGCCAGCGCCCGCGGAGGAGAAGCCGCCCGAACCCAAGGCCGCTCCGCCCCCGCCGGCTGCACCGCCGCCGAGCCCGCCCGCGGAGCCGAAGAAGGCGCTCACCCCGCAGGAGATCGCTCGGCTCCGGGAGGAGGCACGGAAGCGCGCGTTGGCGGCGAAGGGAGGGGGTTCGTGAGCGCGCCCGCGGGGGGCGCTGTGACGGCCCAGAAGCTCCCGAAGGAACGGCGGATGTCCTCTCGGGAAGAGATGGAGACGATCAAGGCGATGCCCCGCCTGTCGCGGGCGATCCTGATCCTGAAGCTTGCCGGGGTCGTGTTCTTCGCCATCGGCCTCGAGGGGATCGTGTCGGGACGCTACGTGTTGGCGGTCTCGTTCCTCGGGCTCGGCCTGTTCGTCTCCCTGCTCCCGATCAAGGTCCGCATCAACCTGTGCGGGCGGTGCGGGCGGAAGCTCGACGTCGGCCAGGCGATCTGCCCGTCGTGCGGCGTCCCGAACGTGTAGAGGTCACGCGGTTTCCGCAGGGATCGCGTCCTTCGCGCGTCGCGTCGCGACCGCGCGGGCGTCCTCCACGGCGACCTCGCCCGGCGCCCGACTCGCGAACGCCTCGAGGTACGGACGCAGGTTGAGCAGGACGCGGGCTTCCGCCTTCCGCAGGTGTTCCCCGTACGTGGACGGTGCGAGCCCCATCCCGTCCGCGAGCCGCTCGATCGTCGTCTCGCTCGGGGATGTGTAATATCCAAACCGAAGGCCGAGCAGAAGCGACGCGGATTGGCGGTCCGTCAGCCCCGCGAAGATGTCCGACCCGGGGATAAGCATCATCTTCTCCATCGGCACATTCTCGATCGGCCGCAGCGACAGAAGGCGGACTTCGCCCCGGCGGCGGAGTTCCTGGAACAGCTCCCGCACGCTGCGGTCTCCGAACACGAGGACCCGCCACGACTCCCATCCCTCGCGGTACACGATCGGCGGGATGTCCCAGGCGCCCGTGCGGCGGATCGCCTGCCCGATCGACGCCCCCGGCTTCGCGCACCGGCACACCTGCGTGACGAGGAGGAGCCCGTCGGGGCCTTGCGAGACGTGGCGGGCCCCGCCGCCCGCCTCGACCCACTCCCGGAACGCGCGCAACTCCTCCTCGGGTCCGGAGACCTGGAACAAGTCCCGGTTGTTCACGCACCAATGGACAATGCGCAGCCCCGGCAGCTCGCGGGACAGGTTCCCGATCGGGCAGTCGTGCCGTACCTCCAACGTTGCAGCGAACATGGCTTCGGGCTCTGCGGGCGGAGCGATCATGTCACCCCTCCGGGACGGTGAGGGGCCCAGCCCGCAACGGCGGGATAAGGCTTTGCCCGGCGTACAGCGGCCCCCGGGACCGGCCCAACGACGAACGGTTCGCGCGCCATGCTCCTCCGCATGATGGCTTCGGACGTCCGGAATCCGAGCGGTCCGCGCCCGATTGCCGCGTGCGACCACGACACCGTGGAGTACCTCGGCAGCGGCGGAAGCGCCACGTTCCTGCAATGCGTCGCGTGCGGGACGACCCTCGTGACCCAAGGCGGCCGGCGGTGGGCGCTGCGGCCCCGCGCGGGTTAGGCCCTGCCGCCCGGGAACAATTCGATCGGCTCCGACTCGAGGAGCGCCGCCGGCTCGATCGCGTTCGGCATGTCGAGGGCCGCCTCGAGCTTCTGGAACGCGGCGACCCGCTTCTGGAAGTACGGGTCGACCGTCCACAGGTTCGCAAGGCGGGAGTCGAACACCGCATCCCCGAGGCCCCGGACGATGTCCGCCACCCCGCGGGACAGGTCGTACATCCGCGGCGGCTCCTTCGCGGCCTCGAAGTACGGGGCGAGGTACGCGATCCCGTTGTCCCGC
>JACQPO010000024.1 GCA_016207545.1 Methanobacteriota archaeon
ACCCACAGGGGGAGGGACCACAGGAGGGTGAACGGCAAGAGGCCCGCGACGCCGAACGCAACCATAATCGAGTCGAGGATGGGGTCGCCCGACGCGTACAGGGCAAAGAACAGGTCCTCGCGAAGGGACAACGGCCGCGGAACGGCGTGCGGGGTAAGTATTTTTCCCAGGCCGCGGTTCGCGCGCCGTGGCGGACCCGCGGCTCGTGTACGAACGGCTGTACGCCCGTTTCGGGCCCCAGCACTGGTGGCCCGCGGACTCCCCGTTCGAGGTCATCGCCGGGGCCCTCCTGATGGCGCAGACCGCGTGGCGGAACGCGGAGGCCGCGATCGCGAACCTGAAGCGCGCCGGCCTGTTCGACCCGCACGGCCTCGCGAAGGCGCCAATCCAAACGATTCGCCGCCTCGTCAAGCCCGCGGGATTGTACCGGTCGAAGCCGCGACGGCTGAAAGCGTTCTGCGAGCACCTCGTCCGCGTGGCGGACGGGGACCTGACTCGGTTCTTCGCCCGCCCGTTCGAGACCGTCCGTGCGGAGCTCTTGTCGCTGCCCGGAGTCGGTCCGGAGACCGCAGACTCCATTCTCTTGTACGCCGGGAATTTCCCCACGTTCGTGGTCGACGCATACACGATCCGGATCGGCCGCCGCCTGGGCCTTTTCGACGAGGAACGTTACGGGGCCGTGAAGGCGTACTTCGAGTCGCACGTCCTGCGGGATCTCGCGTTGTTCCGGGAGTACCACGCGCTATTCGTCGCCCACGGGAAGGAGATCTGCCGTCCGCGTCCGCGGTGCGAGGCGTGCCCGGTTCGGGACCTGTGCGCGTACTATACGTCCTTGGTTCGCCGACGCTCTGTGCGGCACGCGCAGCGCTGACCCGCGGCAACGCTCAAATAGCCGTACAACGGCGTACCAAACTTTCCATCATGTCCCAGGGCCTACCTGGGGTCATGATTGGGCCCGTGTTGCCGAGCCCCTTGACCATCGGCGAGCGGATCCTCGTCCACCTGTCCCAGTACGTCCAACACTACGAGGCGTACGTGTGCCCGCCCGAAATGGCGCAGTCGGGGATCGCGACCTGCCTGGGAATCTCCCGCGCGCACGCGGCGATTGAGCTAAAACGCCAAATGGTCGCGGGCCGCGTGACCGTGCGGATCGCGCACGTCACGGGCATGCCCACGCGGCGCAAGGTGTATGCGCTGACCCCGCGAGGGCTCGAGATCGTGCGCCGGGTGCGGGAGCGGGCGTTCGGCCGCACCGTCGAACTCGTGTTGCCGGACGGCGGCGCGGAGGCCGTGCCGGGTGCGCGGGCGCTCGAAATCCTTCGCCGCCACGGCGTGGGCGAGGGACGCGCGGTCCTCCTCTTGCTGACCCGGGAGCGGATCGACGTGCGCGCGCCGGGCGTTCGGCATCCCGTTCCGCTCCGCCCGCATCCTCCCGTTCGGTCCCCGGAGATGCACGCGAGCGACGCGTTCCGCCACGCGTTCGTCCGGCCAATCGCGTGGCAGTTCGAGGTCGTGCTCGGCCCGCCGCACGCGCCTCCGGTGCCCGCGGCCGCGTAGACGCGCGCGGCGACGTTTCTCCCATAGGATTCGAGGCTCGCACAAATGTTTTTATATAAAGCCAATAGATGTCGCGCACGCCGTGAGCCCCCTCACGGCTCAGAAGGGATGAGCGAATCATGTCGATCTTGGGCACCGTAGGTCGTACCAGAGCAGTTGCCATCGTTTTGACGTTGATGATTGTGGGCGCGAGCCTGCTCGCGTTGGCGCCGGCGACGCGCGCCGCGCTCACGGGATTCTCGGTCACCCCCGGGCTGTATTCGCAGCCCGGCCTGCCGCGACATCCGTACGTGTACGTGCCAGGCGAAGTCCTCTCGTTCACGATCTCGGGCGACACGGTCGGGGAGCAGTTCGACGCGGTCGTGGTCGTGCGTAGCACGGGGCAGATCTTGGCCCCGTTCGACAACCGCGCGATCCCGTCCAGCCTGTCCCTCACGCTCACGTATACCATTCCGAACACGCTGCCGGACGGGGACGATTACCAGGTTGAGGTCGGGACCTCGACCTACATCGACGACGGACGACCGCCCTTCGAGAGGCTCCGCTTCCAGCGGTTCGCCGTGCAGGAGTACGTGTTGCGGATCGAGGTCGACCGGCCCGCGTACATCGGCGGGGACAACGTCACCGTGACGTGGTCCGCGAATCGGTTGCGGGATGGATCCCTCGCGGCCGACGGATTCGGGCAGATGTGGGTGTACAACACAAACGGCGTGTCCCTCCTTCAGCCAAGCCCGTTCGAGTTCCCCCAGGGGAAGGCGTCTGGAAGCCATCGGTTCCGGCTGTCGGACTTCGCGGACCCGCAATTTGACGGCATCGTGCAGACATGGTTCAACGACACGCGGTCAAACCCAATCCGCGCCCAAGCAGCGTTCGCCTTCTTCGACATCGACAGCCTCGGCGTCCTCGTCGACGTAACGCCGAGCCAGTACGCGCCCGGCGGCATCGTGAATGTGGCGGTCACAACGGTCGTGACGCGGAACCAAGCGAACCCGTCGCGCTTCGACCCGCCGGAGCCCGGGATGGAGGTCGACATCAGCGTGTGGCGGATCACGGCGGGCGGGCCCCAGGAGGAGACCCGGTACGCCGCCCAGAACCTCGTCACGGACGCGCACGGGAGGCTCGTGTACGTGTTCCAGCTCGCCTCGGACATCCCGGACGCAGCGGACTTCGAGGTGCGGGCCAACGCGTCTCACCCGAACGGGATCTGGAAGTGGGAGGCGAAGGACACGTTCTCCGTGAGCATCGCCGCGGGCCTCACGCTCGTCCTCGAGTTCAACCAGGTCGAGTACCAGGCCGGCGACCAGGCGCTGGTCCAGGCGATCGTCGCCGGCGCCGGCGGGGCGACCCTGACGTACATCTTCGAGGTTCGCGACACGACGAACGGGGTGTGCACGGTCGCCTTCCCGGACGGAGGGCTGCTCGCGACCTCGACGCAAAGCACGGACACGTTCACGTACCCAATCGGGGCGAACTTCGCCGGGCAAGTCTGCTTCCGCGTGACCGCGGACGACGGCGCGGGGAACCGCGTCACGAGCGCCCGGGAGTTCGACGTCGTGTTCGGCTGGCTGCTCGTGAACGCGGACCGGCGGGAGTACAGCGCGGACCAAGTCGTGACGATCACGTGGGAGCTGAAGAGCCTCCGAATCGACGCGGCGACCGCGACGTACTTCTACGAGGTACGGGACGCGGACGGAAACCTCGTGACCTCCGGGACGGCGCGAGACAGCTTCCAGTTCCGGGTGCCCGACCCGGCGAGCTCTGCGTACACGTTCACCGTGACCGCGACCCAGGCGGGTCGCGCCGTTTCCGGATCGATCACGCTCACGCAGGCGCGCGGCTTCTTCCTGACCGTGACGTTCGACCGGTCGTCGTACGCGGC
>JACQPO010000233.1 GCA_016207545.1 Methanobacteriota archaeon
GCAGGGCGCGATGTTCTCCCTCATGCACGGGCCCGAGGCGTTCTACACGCGGTGGGGGAACCCGACGACGCGTGTCCTCGAGGACGTGATGGCGGAACTCGAAGTCGGCGCGAAGGCGATCGCGACAGCCTCCGGCATGGGTGCGATCGCGCCCGCAGTGCTGACCGCGGTCTCGAAGGGAGACCATGTCGTGGCGGGCAAGAGCCTGTATTCCGCGACGATGGAGATGTTCACGCGCATCCTCCCGCGATTCGGGGTGAAGACGACGTTCGTGGACCCGCGGAAGCGCGGTGGGTGGCGGGAGGCCGTTACGGAGAAGACGACCCTCGTGTACGTCGAAACGCCCGCGAACCCCACCATGGACATCACGGACCTGCGGGAGGCCGCAGAGGCCGCCCACGCCGTCGGCGCGCTCGCATACGCGGACAACACGTTTGCGACGCCGATTAACCAGCGGCCGATCGAGCACGGGTTCGACGTCGTCCTCCACTCCGCGACGAAGTATCTCGGGGGCCACACGGACGTGACCGCGGGGATCATCGTCGCGCGGACGGAGGAGCTGTGGGACCGGATCTGGTACACGTACAAGGTCTTCGGACCCGTCCTCGGGCCGCTCGACGCGTACCTCGTGCGGCGCGGGTTGAAGACGCTGCCCCAACGTGTGCGGCAGCAGAACGGCTCCGCGCAGGCGATCGCGGAGTTCCTCGAGGACCACCCGCGCGTCGAGCGCGTGTACTACCCAGGCCTCAAGACGTTCGCCCAGCATGCGCTCGCGAAGCGCCAGATGGACGGATTTGGCGGCATGCTGTCGTTCGACATCGCGGATGGCTACGCGGCGAGCGTGAAGTTCGTGGAATCCGTCGAGGTCGCCACGTTGGCCGTGAGCCTAGGCGGCGCGGAGACCCTCGTGCAGCACCCGGCGAGCATGACCCACGGCCCGTTGACGGACGAGGAGCGCGCGGTGAGCGGGATTTCCGAGGGACTTATCCGCGTGAGCGTCGGCCTCGAGCACGTCGACGACTTGATCGAGGACTTCGCGCGGGCGCTCAAGAAGGCGTCCGAGTAGTCAGACGCTGAGGCCCTCGAGGCGGAGCAGCGCCTCCTTCCATGCGAGCCCGCCGGTGAAGCCGCCCAGCCCGATCGACGCGACGACGCGGTGGCAGGGGATTACGATGCACGCGGGGTTCTTCCCGAGCGCTTGGCCAACGGCGCGCGCCGCGCCGGGCCTTCCAATCGCCACCGCAATCTCCCCGTACGTGCGTGTCTCCCCATACGGAATCTTTCGGGTTGCCTCGTAGACCGTGCGCTCGAACGCCGTGCAGGGGGCGAGGTCTACCTCGTAGCGGCGGAAGTCCACGCGCTCGCCCGCAAAGTACCGTCGCAGATCGTCCGCCAACGCGCCCGACGCGCGTCCCGAGGTCCTCCCGTGCCGCAGGTGCAGCTCCCGCACTCGCTGTCCGTCCGCCACGATGACCACGTTCCCGAGGGGCGCACGAACTCGCTCCTTCCCCGCCATGCGGGACGGTACGCGCGGCGGCTACTTCAACCCTCACCCAGCCTTTGGCGGTTCGGCACCCGGCTGCGGAGTTGGGGGCAATCCCCATATAGGGACCCCGGCTTTGTTGCACGCGAATCTTGATGGCGCCGCGCCCGTGGCCCCTTTTGGCGGTTGTGTTCGCGTCGCTCGTGGCAATCGCGGGCCTGCCCGCCGCGTTCGCCGCGACCCCGGTCCCGGCCTTCACGATCACGGACATTGATGGGAACGTCCTGAGCTCCGCGGGCCTTCGGGGGCAGGTCGTCGTCCTCGACTTCTCCGCGATTTGGTGCCCCCCGTGTAGCGCGGTCGAGGACGCGTTCGTCGAGATGCATCCGACGTACGCGGGACAGGGCGTCGTGTTCCTCAGCGTGTACCTTCCGCCGCTCAACGAGCCCGAGAACCTGGAGCAACGACGCGCGGAAAAGGGAATCCAGTGGCATATGGCCCCCGACAACGATGGCCTGCACGTCCGATACGGGGTGTACGGACTCCCGCACATCTTCGTGATCGACCGCAACGGGTTCTTGGCCCACGACTGGACGTCGGCGCTGGGGCTCCCCCCGACCCCGGAGTCCGTAAAAGCGGAAATCGGTCCCGCGATCGACCGAGCGCTTCAAGGCGGCGGCGCAAGCCTCCTCGAGGTGACCGCCCTCAGCATCCCCGCGCTCCTCATCCTCGCCGCGTTCCTGTCCTTGTTCTCGCCGTGCAGTTTCCCCGTCCTGCCGGCGTTCATGGCGTACTACCTGAACCTCGACGCGAAGGGCGCTAAGGTATCGACGAAAGTGGCGGCCGCGCGCGGGTTCGTGGCCTCCCTCGGCATTGTGGCGGTGTACGGTGCGATTGCCCTCGTCCTGTTCGCCGCCGGCATCGCCGCGCAGAGGACCGTCGTGTTCATCAGCCCCGTCGTGGGCTTCCTCCTGATCCTGTTCGGAATCTTGACGCTCCTTCCGCTCCAGTACCACTTCCTCACGCGGCCGTTCGTCGCGTTGAAGCGGACGATCGCCGCCAAGGTCGGAGGCCGGTGGACGCCGGGGACGGCCGCAAAGTTGTTCGCGTTCGGCGCCGGGTACGGGGCCGCAGGGTTCGCGTGCGTTGCCCCCCCGTTCATTGGGGCCGTGCTCAACGCGTCCGCCCTCGGTGCGCCGCAACAGGGGATGGTCGGACTCCTCATCTATGTGGGGATCGTGATCGCCCTCATGGTCGCGATCGTAATCGCGCTCCACCTCGCGGGAGACCGGGCGCTCCAGAAGGTCCGCGCGTGGTCCGCCGCGATGAAGTACGTGACCGCCGCGGCGTTCCTCGTGGCGGGGGCGTATCTCATCCTCTTCTTCTACCTCGCGTACCGGGGATGATTCAGTCCTCGCGTCCGCCCGAAAACGCCTGGACGAGCTCCACGCGGTCGCCGCTCTTGAGCCGAAGGTCCCGGATCCCCTCCACGAACATCTCGTCGTTCACGGCGACGTTGAACAGGGAGTCCTCGCTCCCCATCGCCCGCGCGAGCTGCGGGTACGTCGCCGTCAATCGGTCGAGTAACTGGCCGACCGTCGGCGTCTCCTCCGTGATCGTGATTGCCCCGTCCGGGACCTCGGCGATTGCGCGCGGCAGGCGCACGGTCACGTTGTATCCGAACACGATGCGGTTGAGCTGCTCCCGCCACTCGAGCGTCGGGACGCCCTCCGCGTTCAGGCGGCACAACCCGTAAAACCGCGTGAGCATCGCGTCGAACGCCTGCCGATCGACCTTCTCGCCCTTGTACGGCCCGCCCTTCACCGGCTCCTCGAACCATCGGTCCGGCAAGGTATCGTCCGTCCGGCGCACGCCGAGCGTGTAGTTGATCATCCGCTCGATGCCGCGGATGTTCGCGCCGATCGCCTCCAGGTGCTCGGGCGAATACTCGAGCCCCGTGGCGTTACGAATCTGGTCGCAGAACTCCTCGTACCCGGGCAGGTTCGGGGAGTTGAACAGCTTCGTCGTGAAGCGGCACATGCCGACGGAGTCCCCGACCGCGTACACCTCCTCGCACACCTTGACCGCCAGCTCCTTGCCGTCGTACGCAGTCGGCTTCGGGCTCACGTAGCCCCCGTACAGCGTCGCCTTGTACTCCGGATCGTCGTTGATCCGCGCGTTGATCTCGAGGGTGACGCGGTTCCGGAGGTGGTCGAATCCGCGCGTAGCGACCGCGAGGCCGAGCGCGAACGCCTTCAGGATCCGCGCGTCGTGCGGGTCCGACTGCATCGTCCGCTTGACCGCCATCCGGTACTTGAGCGCCTCCGGCGGGTAGTAGCCCTCCTCGACCGCGCGGCTCCCCGCCGCGACGGCACGGCCGAACCCCTCCCTCCGGGACGTCAGGAACAGGAGTTCCGCGATCGCCTTCAGGTTCCCCCACGTCAGGTCGAGCCCGTCCGTCTCCGTCGTCGTGATGATCCCGCGCTGGTACAGCTCGAAGGCCCATCCGAAGTTCCCGCCGGTCGCGGACGTGTCGAGCCCGAGGTCGTTGCAGATGTTGTTCAGGTAAATCACGTGCTGCGGTTTCGACACCCCGAGGTTCGGCCCGAACTTCCCGATGGTCACGTACTCCGGTCCGTCCCCCCGCAGGTAGCGCATCCCGTCGTACCCGAGGCCGTTCACATGGTCTACGAGCTCCGAGAGCTCCGGATCCGACGGGTACACGGACGTGATGTCGTTCATCGGCCGGCAGTTCACGGGGCACCGGAAGCAGCCCGTCATCGCGGGCCGGAACGGGTCGAAGCTCTCGGAGTCGAGGTCGGGGACCCACACGGTCTCCTGGTTGTTCTTCGTCCCCATCGCCCAGATCTGGCGGGACGGCTTGTACAGGAAGGGCGTGCCGCGCTCGTGCAGGATCTTGCCTACGCCCGTGCCCATGAATTGGACCGCGATCTCCCGGTTCCTCGGCGGGACGGCCTCCGGGTGCGCGTACTGCAGCTTCGTGATGCCCTTGACGACGATCGCCTTGAGGTTCAGGGACCCCATCTTCGCGCCGCCGCCGCCCCGCGCGTGGAGGGATTTCGGCCCCGTCATCACGCCCGCCATCCGGACGCCGAGCTCCCCGGCGCGCGTGACGTTGATCATCGCGAGGTTGCCACCCCACCGCCCGTCGTAGTCCTTCGCAATCCGTTCCCGCATGTCGATGTTGTCGAGCCCGCAGTAGGTCGTCGCCTCCCGGAACGCGACCTCGCCGTGTGTGACGAACAGGATCGTGGGCTTGGCGGCGTGGCCGTACATCACGAGGTGGTCGATCCCGTTCAGCTTCAGGAACGAGGCGAAGTAATCCCCCGCGTTCGAGTCGAGCAGGATTTTGCTGTCCGGGGACCACGAGGTGAGGTTCCCGCGGGAGGCGCTCGGGATAATCCCCGTCGCGATGCCCGCCCCGTAGACGAGGGGGACGTCCGGGTGCTCCGGGTGGAGGGACGGGTCGAGCAAGTTCGCGAGGTAGAACATGTTCACCCCGCGGCCGCCGAGGAACACGTCCACGACTGCACGCGGCGCGTACGCGGATCGTATCTCCTGCCGCTCGAGGTCGACGAACAACGTGCGGCCCTGCGTCGGGAACTGGGGTTCCGACGCGAGGCGGGCGAGCAGGAGCTCGACTCGCTCGCGAATCATCGGCCTCCAAAGGGAGGGCGAGCTTAAACCGTTTTCCAGGGGCGCGGCTCGATGGCCTGCCTACGGGTTGTCGCCCTTGAGGGCGGCCGCGAGGGCACGCAGCCGGTTCTCCTTCTGCCGCAACTCTTCGTCTCGCTGCCGAAGCCGCTCCTCGCGGTCGAGCAGGTCGAGCGCCTTCCTTTGGAGAATCCGAACGCGGTTCTCGATGTCCTTCTTCCACTCGTCGAACTCGGCCTGGCTCTGAATCTGGGAACGGCGCTGGATCTCGTTCCACTGCGCTTCGATGCGGCTCTCGTCCTGCTTCAGCTTGTGCCGCTCCCGCTCGAGCGCTTCCCAATCCGCCCTGAGCTGCCCCTCCCGGCCCCCCAAGATGCCTGCCCGGGCATCAAGCCCCGTGGCCCGCTCCTTCAACTCGCCCTCCCGAGCGCGGAGCGCCTCCTCGAACGCAATCGTGTCGAGGGCTTTCTTCTGAAGGAGCTTCTGCGCCTCTGCGACCTCCTGCTCCCGGGCCTGTGCCTGCTTGAACGTCGTCGCGGCCTGCGCATGCAGCCGTTCCGTCTCCTGCCGCTTCCGGTCCATCGCCTCGCGCTGGGAATCGAATTCGGAGACCCGCTTGCGGATTTCCTTCTCCTGGGCCGCCAACGTCGCGACCGTCTTCTCCCGCTCCTCGACGTTCGCGATCCGGGCCGCGAGCTCGTTCTCCGCCTCCTTCAGCGTCGCCTCGCGCGGCTCGAGCGCGGCCTGGTGTTCCTCGAGCTGCTTCCGGAGGGCATTGAGCTCCATGGTCTTCCCCTCAACCTCCTTCAGGGATGACTCGAGGGTCTGCTGCTTGGTGACGATCGCCGCGAGTTCCCGCCGCCGGTACTCCTCGAGCTGCGTCCGCTCCAGTTCCAGCTTTACGGCAGCCGCTTGGAGTTCCGCGGACTGGCTTTGAACCCACGTTTCCCGTTTCGCGAGCGCCTTCGTCCGTTCCTCAAGCGCCGCAGTTTCCTTTGCTAGCCCCTCGAGGGTAGAACTCTGCTTGAGCCGTTCTGCAAGGAGCTTTCGTTCCAACTGATGCAAGGTGCCCGACCGCTGCTCGATCTCCACCTGGAGCGTCGAGCGTTCCGCCGAGAGTTTCGTCTGGTCCGCCTCGATCTTCTGCGCTTGGCTCTGGAGTTCCTCGGTTCGACGCTTCCACTCCGCGGCCGCGGCCTCTACTTCGCGCGCCCTCTGCTCGAACGCCCCTCGCTCTTGGGCGAGTCGCTCCTGCTCCGCGACGTGTTCCCGTTCCTGTGTCGCCAACTCCGTCTCCTTCCTCGCTAGCTGTCCCTCCATCTCGTTGAGTTTCGAGGAACGCGCGACCAAGTCGCCCTCGCGAGTTTCAACTTCGCGGAGCCGGGCTTCCGTGGTCGCCCGCATGTCCGACACTTCACGGTCTACGGTTGCGGACCGGCTGTTCAAATCGCCCTCCCGCGCGCTCACCGCGCGCTCCCGTTCCTCTACGGCGGCAAGGCGCCCTTGCGACTCCTGCGCGAATCTTTCCCGCTCTGCCGCAAGTTCCGCAGCCCCTCGGTTCAGGTCCGCCCACTTGCCTTCCAACGCCTCCCGCTCCCGAGCCGTTTGCTCGAGGGTCGCCGCGAGGGCCGCTTCTCGGTGCTGCATCTCGGTCCAACGCACGTCGGCCTCGTGGCCCCGTCCCGTCGCATGGGCCTCCGCCTCCGTAAGCTTCCGCTCGCGCTCCGCGAGTGCCGCCTCCGTCGGCGCGACGCCCGCCTCCCGGCGGTCGAGGCCCGCGTCCCTCTGCTCGAGCGTCTCCTCCCGGTCCTCCAAGGTCTTTGACCACGATTGGAGCCGGTTGCGCTCGGCATCGATTTGCGAACCCTCGCCCTTGAGCCGCTCTTCCAGGCGGCGGAGTTCCTCGATCTTCTCGTCAACGTACTGCCTCTGCTGCGTGACCGCCTCCTCCCGCTCCGTGAGCGCGGAGGCAAAGGACTCGATCTCGCCCTTGCGCGCCGCGAACCGCGCCTCCCGCTCGGCGAGTTCCGTCGCCTTTGCCGCAAACGCTTGTTCCTGCGCCGCCAAGTTGGACGCACGGAGCCCGAGGGCGGCGTCAAACCGGTCTTGTACTGCGATCATGAGGAACTTCGCGAGATCCGTTTCCTCCGGGGGCAACTCGCCGCGGAACACGACGATGACGTGCAGGTTGTCCGCGTGGAGCGCCTTAAGGCGATAGCCCGACACGGTTACCTCCTGCTCGCTCGACAGCCCCCGGCCCGGCAGGGCGTTCCGAGCCTCCGCGAGGCTGACCGCGCAGCTCGGGTCGAACATGATCTCCTTCAGGGGCGTGCCGCCTGCATCGATGAGGAACGCTTTCGCGAGGCGACCCCCGCGGCCGCGGATCAAATCGAGGCCGAGCAGGCCGAACGCCAGGAGAAGAGAGGGCGCTCCCGGGAGCTTGGAGTCGTTGCGGAGCGCGGTGCGCACGGTGCGACCACCCGAGGGCGGAGGCTCCCCCTAGGGCCTGCGATATGGCCTAGCTGCCGTATATAATCGAAGCCACTCCGTTATCCCGCATGATACTCCGTCTCGCGCGTTATCACGGGTGATTCTGACTCTCGCAATTCACGGGCGAACGGATTTACAGGTCGGGACCCACAGGGAGGGATTCGAGGGTCCACGCTCGAGGGGATTCCCATCGCGTCCCAAGTCTTTCGGCGCGGCGCGTTCCACGTTGCGTTAGCGCTGTCCCTGCTGGTTCTCCTCTTCCTCCCCGGGCCCCCATCGGCCCTTGCGGGAACGTTCCTTTTCTCCGTTCAGTCCGAGCAAGTCGTCACGGGGACGTCCTCGGGCGTCGGTGGGGCACAGGCCGACGATGGAATCGCAGAGGTCTTGCAGGAGGTCGACACCGCCGCCGACGTCACGACGTCGCCCGGTTCCCAGTCCATCACCCTTGGCTCGATCGTCGCCGGCATCTTTCCCGCGGACGTGAGTGCGGAGGACGGGCAGGTCCTTCAGTATCGCGAGGGGCGGCCGAGCGACACGGATCACTACCCCGCCACCCAGACCCTGACCACTGGCTCTTCTTGCGGGGGGGCCTTCCCGACGGATTTGCAGACGTCCGATAACGTCGCATTGTGTCTCCGCGAGGCAACCTCGGCCGGAATCGCCTTCGACGCCGCGAGCAGCACATCCGGGTCCCAGACAACGTTCTCGTGGACACACACAACGAGCGGTTCGAATCGACTCCTCGTCGTGGGCATCGCCTTACGGCTCAACGCGTCGCAAACGGTGACGTCGGTCACGTACGCGGGAACCGGGCTCACGTTCCGCCGAGGGGACGAACTTGCCGTTAGCGTCCGCTCCGAGGTGTGGTACCTCGTGAATCCCGCCCTGGGCCCAAACACAGTGGACGTGACCTTCTCATCCAGCACAAAGGCCTCGATCGGCGCAATCTCGCTCACGGGGATCGACCAAACGACCCCCGTCGACGTGAGCAACGGCGGGACAGGGAACAGCGCCGCCCCGAGCACGACCATGACGACGACCGCAAACGGGGCTTGGGCAGTCGACGTCGTCGCCTTCCGTTCGTCGGGAAACGGGCAGCCGACAGGATCCCCGGGCGCGGGCCAGACGGAGCGGTGGAGCCAATACACGGAGGGCGGGGGCGGAGGCTCGAACATCAGGGGCAAGGGGTCGACGGAAGGGCCCGTGAGCCCGGCGGGCTCGATCACGATGGATTGGACGCTCGCAGCGGCCGTCGAATGGTCAATCACGGCGGTGGCGTTCCGGCCGGTGCCTGTCAACAACCAGATGTCCGTACGCCACGATTGGTCGAGCATCCCCACAAACGGAGACGCGTACGACTTGTGCGTCGAGGCTTGGGTGACGAACGCGGGAGGCGAATCGATGCTCGTCCAAGTCCTCACGCCGCCGGCCACGTGGAACACCCGCATTACGGTCACGAAGACGAGCGACGACAACGCGGACCAGTGTTACACGCTCACGAGTGGGGAGTTCAACGTCGGCGCTCCGTCAATCCGGTGGATTGGCGGCACGGAGTCGGGCGACCCGACTCAGTCGGACCTGCGGATCGATCGCGAGCGGGTCGTCCGTCGGTTCATCTTCTACACGTTGGATGTTCGACACGACTGGACGGGAGTGCCCTCCGGGAACGCGTACGAGCTCGTCGTGACGGGTCGCCGGGGCGACGAGGACGTCTCGGTCCAAGTCCTCACCCCTCCGTCCACCTGGAACACGCGCATCACAATCGCATCGGGCACGTCACAGCGGTACACGTATGCGTTGACGGCACAGGAGTACAACGGGGGCAATCCCTCCGTGCGGTTCAGCGA
>JACQPO010000228.1 GCA_016207545.1 Methanobacteriota archaeon
AACCTCCCGTACACGGCCCGGTACTGGTCAAGGAACGTGGAAATTGAGTACAGGGAGAGCGCGCGGTCCCGGGCGAGACGGCCGAGCAGGTCGCGAAGCGGAGGATCGCGGAGCAGGGTCACGATCGCGTCCGCGAACAAGCGCGGCGACCGCGGCGGGACGAGGATTCCGCCGTTCCCGAGCGCTTCCCGCACGCCGCCGACGTCCGTCGCGACGATTGGTTTCTCGATTGCCATCGCCTCGAGGAGCGCGTACGGGAACCCTTCGGAGATGCTCGGCATAGCGACGACGTCGCCCATGTTGTACGCGATTTCCGGCTGGGCCGTGTACCCCATGAACCGCACGGTGTCCTGTAGGCCGAGGCGCTCGACCGTGCTCGCGCACAGGCGCGCGTAGTCGAGGTCCGGCGACGGCCCGTAGACGAGGCATTGCGCCTCCGGGACTTCCTTGCGCACGTGGTCCATCGCAAGGATGAGGTTCATCGGATCCTTGAGCCGGTCCACGCGGATCACGGCGGAGACCGTCGGCACCGCGGGGCGCTCCACGGGCATCGGCTTGAACTTCTCCGCGTCGACGCCGTTGTAAATCACGGAGATTTTCTCGCCCGTGACGCCGAACTCCTCCTGCCAGCGGCGGTTGAAGCTGCACACGGGGTAGATGCCGTCCGCGAACCGGTAGTTCAGCCGCGCGAGCGCGCGGAAGAAGTTCGCCCACAACACCTTCGTCGGGAAGTTCGGCGCCCGGTTCATGAGGTCGAGCACCCGCTCCCGGTAGTACAGGCCGTGCTCCGTGAGGATGAACGGCGTGTTCCGCTTCATCTTCTCCACGACGCCGACGAGGCCCGCGATGCTCGCGATCGCGGAGTGGCTCAGGTCGACCTTCTCCGTGTGGATCGTGAGCACCTTCAGGTACCGGCTCAACGTCCGCAGCACGTTCGCGGCCTCCAGGAGGTCGATGTGCTGGTACAACCCGTGGCCCTGGAGGAACGACTCGAACACCTCGAACACGGCGCGGCTCTGGAACGTCTTTCGGAAGTCCCGCTCCTGGAAGTACGCGTGCATCTGGTACAGGCTCTCCGCGAGGGACTCCGCGCCGTTGCCGCCGTTCAGGCACCCCTCGAGGAACCGCTCGAAGTGCGGCACGAAGTCGCGGCGCACGACCGCGTCCCGCGTCCGCAGGCGGCGGGACATGAAGGACCCGTACGTCTCCGTGTTGTACTCCTCGGGCCGCTCCTCGCCCCACAGCGGGAGGGTCGTCACGCCTTCGACGTTCGGCGGCAACGCGTAGCGGAGCTCCACGTTTGGGTTCGAGACGACGCTCACGATCCGGAACCGCACGTCCGGGAGTCCGCGGATGAGGCTGTCCGACCAGGTCGACACGCCGCCCATGTAGTGCGGGTACACGCCGGACACGAGGAACAGGACGCGCACGCGGTCACCTCAGAACCGCTCGAGCAACCGTTCGAGGCGCGCCGCGTATTCCCGCGAGATCTTCACGCCCTTCTTCGGGAGAGGCCCGCCCGCGCGGGCGACCTCTGGGGCCGCGGCGGGCGGTTTCGCGAACACCTGCGGCAGCTTATCCGCCTGGTCCGGGTGGAGCGCCACGTGCAGGACCGCGTACTTGTTCCGCACCTCGTCGAGCTGCTCCGTCGCCTGCGCGAACGCATAGAACGTCGCGGCCCGCTCGAGGGACCATAGCGCCTCTCGGGGGGAGCGGTCGACGACCTCGGCCGCGTGGAGCCGGAACCGCTCCGCGGCCGCGCGGTAGCACACGTCGGAGAGCGCCTCCTCTCCCGCCTCGCGGAGCACGGAGGCGGCCTGGGCGAGGCTCAGCCCGCTCCGGGCGCGATGGCCACGCAACTCCTCCAGATGGGCGTCCTCGAGGAATCGCACGGAGGCCTCCCCGAGATCCCCCTGTCGTTGCTCCTGGATCGCGGTCAGCCACAGGTTCTGGTCGTCCGTGATCCGGCGGACCCACGACTCCGGCGGTTCGGGCGGCGGTCCGAGCTCGGGCGCGGCGAAGGCACCGCGCACCCGTGCCCAGAATCCGCGAGGCTTCCCCGTCCGTTCGGGCAGCGCTTGCGCTTCCTTACCCCCTCGCTCCATGCCCTCTCCTTCGGGCTTGCGATGCACATGGAGGAGAAGGGCTTTAACGGTTCACCCGGAACGGTCTACGCCGCGTAGACATCACGAAAGCTCAAGTGCGATCCCGGCGTCGCGCCGCCGTGCTGCGGTTCCGCGTCTCCGACGTCGTCCGCGCGACGCCCGAGGCGACGTTCGCGTGGTGGACGGACCTCCGGGAGGACGACGCGGGCCGCGTGATGCCGCCCCTTCGGCACCGCCGCATCGTCCGCCGCACCGCCACGGAGGTCGAGACGGACGACCGGTGGTCCATCTTCGGAATCCCGATGCGGACGCGCGCCGTCCTCCGGCCGAACCCGCCGAACGGATGGGAGGTCATCTCGTTCCTGCGCGGGGGACACGCGCGGGACGTCGTCCGCCTTGAACCCGCCCCGGAGGGGACGCGGGTCACGATGAACATGGAGATGGAACTGCGGTGGCCATGGTCGTGGGCGGGGCGGGTTCTGAACCGACCGCTCGAGCGGCTGCTCCTGAACGACCTGTGGG
>JACQPO010000235.1 GCA_016207545.1 Methanobacteriota archaeon
CTCCTGCCCGGCGCGCGGGTCGAGGTCGACGAGCGGAAGCGGAATCCCGCGGACTTCGTGCTGTGGAAGTCCCACAAGCCGGGCGAGCCGGAGTGGGACAGCCCGTGGGGCCCCGGCCGGCCCGGGTGGCACATCGAGGACACCGCGATCACGATTGCCCACTTCGGTCCGCAATACGACATCCACGGCGGGGCCACGGAGCTCATGTTTCCGCACCACGAGGCGGAGATTGCGCAGGCGGAGGCGTTCACGGGGCAGCGCCCGTTCGTGAAGTACTGGATGCACACGGGGCTGCTCAACGTGAAGGGCGAGAAGATGTCGAAGTCCCTCGGCAACTTCTGGGCGCTCAAGGACGCGCTCGCGCAGTACGACGGGGAGGTCCTCCGGTTCTTCCTCGTGTACGCGCACTACCGCAGCCCGATCGACTTCTCCGCAGAGGCGCTCGAAGAGGCAAAGGCCGCGTACGGCCGCCTCACGGAGGCGATTGCGAACGTCGACGCGGAGTCGCGGTCCGCGCCGGATCACGGCACGCAGGACGCTTCGCTCCGGACGGCGATCGCCCAAGCGCGCGCAGCGTTCGAGGCCGCGATGGACGACGATTTCAACACGCGGGAGGCGCTCGCCGCGGTCTTCGACTTCGCGAACG
Organism: Methanobacteriota archaeon; assembly: GCA_016207545.1. Taxonomy (GTDB): domain Archaea; phylum Thermoplasmatota; class Thermoplasmata; order RBG-16-68-12; family EA-27; genus EA-27. The sequence goes on from JACQPO010000235.1 coordinate 647, forward strand.
CGGTGAACCGCGCGCTCGGCCACGCGGGCAGGGGCGCGCTCGCGGAGGCGCGGGCGACGTTCGACACGTTCGGCGAGGTGCTCGGCCTTTGGCGGGGCCGCGGCGGCGCTGCAGAGGGCCTCACGGAAGGCCTCGTGGAGGCGTTCGTCGAGCTGCGGGAGGATGCGCGAAAGCGCAAGGACTTCGCGACGTCGGACCGCATCCGCGAGCTGTTGGCGGCCCGCGGAATCGTCCTCGAGGACACGAAAACCGGGGTGCGGTGGAAGGTCCGGTAACGCGTCGCGGAGGCGTCGCGAACACGGTGTTCCCGAAACTGAGAACAAGGGGGTCTTTCCCGCTCCGGGGTATTTAAAGGGGCCTTTATATACCCCCGAGCCCGTCCGCGGGGGTCGTTTTCTCCATAGAAACGGGGGTCGGCACCTTTATATCTCGTCGGGGCTTATGGAGACCCCCCCAGGGATGGGGTGCGAAGAGGGCTTAATCTCACTCAACGGAATGGTGCGAAATAGATGGTGGAAGAGACCCCCGTTTCCCTTCCGTACGACGCGGAACAGATCCAGGTTCTCGAGGGCTTGCAGGCGGTCCGCCGCCGGCCCGCGATGTACATCGGCAGCGTCGGCGAACGCGGGTTGCACCACCTCGTGCACGAGGTCGTCGACAACAGCATCGACGAGGCGATGGCGGGGTTCTGCCAGGAAGTCCACGTCACGATGAACGCGGACGGGTCCGTCACGATCGCGGACGACGGCCGCGGGATTCCCGTCGACCTCCATCCCAAGTACAAGGAGCCGGGCGTGCAGATCGTCCTCACGCGGATGCACAGCGGCGGCAAGTTCGAGCGGAAGATGTACCGCGTCTCCGGCGGCCTTCACGGCGTCGGCCTCAGCGTCGTGAACGCGCTGAGCGAGTGGCTCGAGGTGCGCATCCGACGCGGCGGCAAGGAATACTTCCAGCGGTACGAGCGCGGGTCGCCCGTGTCGGACCTCAAGGTCGTCGGCGAGGCGAAGGGGACCGGCACGATTGTGACGTTCCGACCCGACGCGACGGTCTTCGAGAGCATCGAGTTCGACTACGACACGATAGCGACGCGGCTCCGCGAGCTCGCGTTTCTGAACCGCGACCTCAAGGTCATCGTCGTCGACAAGCGGAAGGACCGCGGCGACGTGTTCCAATACGCGGGCGGGATTGTCGAGTACGTCAAGTGGATCAACCGCGGCCGTACGCCGCTTCACGCGGACCCGATCTTCTTCGCGAAGGAGGGGAACGGGGTCGCGATCGAGGTCGCGCTCCAGTGGACGGACGCGTATCAGGAGAACATCCACACGTTCGTGAACAACATCAACACGATCGAGGGCGGCACGCACCTCATCGGCTTCAAGGCCGCGCTCGTCCGCGCGATGAACAACTACGCACGGAGCCAGAAGTTGCTGAAGAACGGGGAGGGCCTGGAGGGCGAGGACGTGCGGGAGGGGCTCACGGCGATCCTCAACGTGAAGTTGCCGGAGCCGCAGTTCGAGGGGCAGACGAAGACGAAGCTGGGGAACAGTGAGGTCAAGGGGATTGTCGAGTCCCTCGTGTACGAGAAGCTCAGCGAATACCTGATCGAGACGCCGAAGGTCGCGCAGGTGGCGGTCGCGAAGGCCGTGCTAGCGTCTCAGGCCCGCGAGGCCGCGCGAAAGGCGCGCGAGCTCACCCGTCGGAAAGGGCTGCTTGACTCTTTCTCCCTCCCCGGGAAGCTCGCGGACTGTCAGCAGCACGACCCCGCGAAGGCGGAGCTGTTCATCGTGGAGGGGCCGAGTGCCGGCGGCTCCGCGAAGCAGGGTCGGAGCAAGGAGTTTCAGGCGATCCTGCCCCTTCGCGGAAAGATCTTGAACGTGGAGAAAGCGCGGCTCGACCAGATGTTGAAGAACGAGGAGATCCGGACCTTGATCACCGCCATCGGGACCAGCATTCAGGACGAGTTCGACATCGGCAAGTGCCGCTACCACAAGCTCATCATCATGTCCGATGCGGACGTCGACGGGGAGCACATCCGCACGCTGCTCCTCACGTTCTTCTTCCGGTACATGAAGCCCCTGATCGAGGCGGGGTACGTGTACATCGCGCAGCCGCCGTTGTACAAGATGAAGAAAGGCAAGGACGTGCGTTACGCGTTCAGCGACCGTGAGAAGGAGGAAGCCGTTCGCCAGCTCGGGGACGGCGTCGCGATTCAGCGGTACAAGGGCCTCGGCGAGATGAATTCGGAGGAGCTGTGGGAGACGACGCTGAACCCGGAGACACGGATCCTGAAGCAGGTCGCGATTGAGGATGCGGTCCGCGCCGATCAGGTCTTCTCCATCCTCATGGGCGAGTCCGTGGAGGACCGCCGCCAGTTCATCGAGGCTCACGCGAAGGACGTCGTGAACCTCGACATCTGAGGTGGACCGTGCCGGACGGAACGGAGCAGCGCCGCGTCGTGCAGCGCCCCATCGAAGACGAGATGGAGCGCTCGTACATCGATTACGCGATGAGCGTGATCGTCGGTCGCGCGCTCCCGGACGTGCGCGACGGACTCAAGCCCGTACAGCGGCGGATCCTCCACGCGATGAACGAGCTGGGCATCGGCGCAGGCTCCCAGCACAAGAAGAGCGCGCGCATCGTCGGGGAAGTCCTCGGGAAATACCATCCGCACGGCGACGCACCCGTGTACGACGCCCTCGTCCGCATGGGGCAGGACTTCTCAATGCGCTATCCATTGATCCACGCACAAGGAAATTTCGGCTCGATTGACGGAGACCCGCCGGCGGCGATGCGTTACACGGAGGCCCGTCTCGCGAAGGTCGCGGAGGAGATGCTCCAGGACATCGAGAGGGAGACCGTTGACTTCGTCGACAACTTTGACGGCACGCTCAAGGAGCCCGTCGTCCTCCCCTCGAAGTTTCCAAACCTCCTCGTGAACGGATCTGCGGGGATTGCGGTCGCGATGGCGACGAACATCCCGCCGCACAACCTCGCGGAGGTCGTCGACGCCCTCGTGGCGGTGATCGATAACCCGGATGTCGATGTGTCCGAACTCGTGAACTACGAGACGGGCCCGATCCGCGGTCCGGACTTCCCGACGGGCGGCGTGATTTATGGATGGGACGGGGTGTGGGAGGCGTATAGGACGGGTCGCGGCCAGTTCCGCGTCCGCGCGCACTCCAAGATGGAGGGGGACGAAGGACATCGGCGCGTCGTGTTCACGGACGTCCCGTTCATGGTGAACAAGTCCCAGCTCCTCGCGGGCATCGCCGACCTCGTGAAGCAGAAGCGGATCGACGGCGTGTCCGACCTCCGAGACGAGAGCGATCGAGAGGGCATCCGCATCGTCGTCGAGCTGAAGAAGGACGCGAACGAAGAGGTCGTCCTCAACCAGCTGTACGCGCACACCACGCTTCAGTCGACGTTCGGCATGATCAACCTCGCCCTCGTCGACGGGGAGCCGAAGACGCTCACGCTCAAGGAGACGCTCCAGGAGTACGTCCGGCACCGGAAGGAGGTCGTTCGGCGCCGCACGCAGTTCGACCTGAACAAGGCACGCGCCCGGTTGCACATCGTCGAGGGTCTCATCACCGCGGTGGACCACCTCGACGACGTCATCAGTCTGATTCGCCGGTCCCGGGAGGTCGACGAGGCGAAGCAGGGCATGATGCGCCGCTACCTGCTCAGCGAGGAGCAGGCGAAGGCGATCCTCGACATGCGGCTCCAGAGGCTGACGGGGCTCGCGATCGAGGAACTGCGGGCGGAGCAACGCCAGCTCGAGGGGACGATTGCGGACCTCGAGGCGATCCTCACGTCCGAAGCGCGAATCTTGGCGGTCATCAAGGAGGAGCTGCTCGAGCTCAAGGAGAAATACGAGGACGAGCGGCGCACGGAAGTCGTGCCGCAGGCGACGGACTTCGACATCGAGGACCTCATCCCCGTCGAGGACAACGTCGTCACGATCTCGAGCACGGGATACATCAAACGGCTCGCCGTGAAGTCGTACCGCCAGCAGCGCCGCGGCGGCAAGGGCGTCACGGGGATGGGCACGAAGGAGGAGGACTACGTCGTCAACCTGTTTATCGCGTCCACCCACGACTACATCCTGTTCTTCACGAGCAAGGGCCGCCTCCACTGGCTCAAGACGTACAAGATTCCGGAGGCCGGTCGCGCTGCGCGCGGGAAGCCGATCGTCAACCTGTTGCAGCGGCTCGAGCAGGACGAGAAGGTGCAGGCGATGATCCCCGTCAGGGAGTTCGACGGCACAAAGTACCTCGTGTTCGCGACGCGGAAGGGGATGATCAAGCGGACGAAGTTGGCCGCCTACCGCCACGTCACGATTCGCGGCGTAACCGCGATCAAACTCCGTCAGGGGGACGAGCTGATCGACGCCCGGGTCGCGGACGGGGACGAGGAGGTCGTCCTCGCGACCGCGGGCGGATACGCGAACCGATTCCCGCTCTCGGAGTCCCGACCGATGGGGCGCGTCGCGACGGGCGTGATCGGCATTCGCCTGTATCCCGACGACGAGGTCGTCTCGATGACGTTGAGCAAGGACCCCGAGGCGGAGCTCCTCACGATCCTCGGGAAGGGGTTCGGCAAGCGGACGCAGGTGAAGGCCTACCGCCGCACCCGGCGCGGCAGCCACGGCGTGCAGACGACGAACATGAAGATTGCGAGGTCGCGGGTCGTGACCGTTCGGGTCGTACATCAGGACGACCAGCTCCTCGTGACGACTATGAACGGCATGGTCATCCGGTGCCCCGTGAAGGACATCCGCGTCACGGGCCGGGCGGCGAAGGGCGTTCGGATCATGCGACTCGAGGACGGGGATAAGGTAATGGCGGTCGCGCGACTTGTCAGCGAGCAGGAGGAGGAAGAGGCGATGGAGGCCGCGGAGGAGCATGCGCCGCCGAGGCCGCAGCCGGAGATTGGCCCACCGGGCGAGGACGAGGAAGCGGAGGACGCGGAACCCGAGGACGGCTCCGGGGAACCGGACGAGGAGTCCGACCTATAGGCGGACGTCCATCCCGAGCCCAGACTTGCCGGACGGCTTTAGGTATCCGTCCTCGAACTGCAACCCGCTCGCGGGGTCCTCCGCGAGGTTGAAGTGGGAGTCGAGGTCTGCGAACCGCACGTTCCGCTGGGCGAGCGCGACGTGCAAGGCGGCGGCAATCGACAGGGACGACTCCGCGTTGCACCCGACCATCGTGGGCATCCCCGCGGACTCGCAGATCGCGTTGGCCTCGAGGGTGCGGGAAATCCCACCTGTCTTCATGAGCTTCAGGTTCACGAGCCGTGCGCACTTGCTCCAGCCCACCTTCGCGGCATCCTGCGGGCTCACGACGGACTCGTCCGCCATCACGGGAATCGGGGACGTCTCCGTGAGGCTCCGCATCCCCTCGAGGTCGTCCGCGGGCAGCGGCTGTTCGAAGAATTCGAGCACCTGCGGGTACGCCTGGCGGGCGAATCGCAGGGCGGCGCGATACCGGTACGCTTGGTTCGCGTCGACCCGCACTAGGATGTGGTTCCCGAGCGCGGTCCGCAACTTCGTGACGCGCTCAAGGTCCTCATCGACGCGCCCCCCGAGCTTCAGCTTGATCGCCCGGAATCCCTCTCGCACGAACGCCTTCGCCCGGTCCGCGGCCGCGGGTGCGTCCATCAGGCCGACCGTGCGGTCCGTCAGGATCGCCTCGCGGGCTTCCCCGAGCATCCGGTACAGGGGCAGACCTCGGCTTCTGCCGAGCACGTCGAACACCGCCAAATCAATGGCCGCCTTGGCGGCGGGATTACCAGGCAGGATCGCGTCCATCTTGTCCGCCACATCGCGGCCGCGCTCGAACGCGAATCCGCGGAGTTCCGCCGCCATTTTTTCGAGGGCTTGTATGACCGTATCCTTCGATTCCTTCGTCACGTCGCTCGGGCTCGTTGCGCCCCATCCCTCCGTACCGTCCACGTCGAGCCGGACGAACACGACCTGCGCGACGCCGGAGGCGTGCCGGTAGGTCGCGAACCGTTCCTTCCGCGGCAGATCCCGCGGGTACCACTCGATTCGTTCGACGTTCATCGTGTGTCCGCGGGAATGCGAGCCCCCGTCTTAAGGGGCCCGCTCTTTCCCGTTCGTCGCAACCGACGATAGTAGCGGCAGAAGTCCGTGAACGTGCACACCGTGCAGCGCGGTCCGTTCGTCCGGCACACGTCCTTTCCGAACCGGACAAACAGCTCGTTGAGCTGGAGCCACCATGCCTTCGGGACGATTCGACGCAGGCGTCGCTCGACCTCCTCCTCGTCCGCGTCCTCCGCCGCGAGGCCGAGGCGACGGGAGACCACCGCGACATGGACGTCGACGGGGATCGCGGGTTTCCCGAACCCGTACACGAGGACGCAGTTCGCGGTCTTAGGACCGACCTGCGGCAGGGCGACGAGCTCCTCGTACGTGTCAGGAACGCGGCCCCCGTACCGCTCGAGTAGGATCCGGGACACCTCGCGGATTTTCTGCGCCTTTTGGCGGTAGAATCCCGCGGGCCGGATGAGCTCTGCGAGTTTCCGTACGGGAGCCCGCGCGATTGCGTGTGGGGTGTCGTACTTCGCGTACAGCCGGGCGGACGCCTCTTCCGTACGCTCGTCCCGCGTCCGTTGGGACAGGATTGTGGAGATGAGGACCTTGAACGGATCTTCCGTCTCCGCCGTCACCTTTGCGAGCGCAGTGCCCGGGTCCTCGTGGAAGGAGTGCCCGTAGCGGGTCCCGAGATCCGCGAAGATGCGCCGGACCTTCTCGTCCGTCCTCATTCCCATCCGCCGAGGAGCTCCAGTGCTTCCCCGACCGTGTAGATTGAGCCCGTGACGACGATCACATCGTCTGCCCCTGCGTTCTTGATTGCGGCGGTCAACGCCTCTTTCACGTCGGGGATTGCGTCCACGGGCGCGAACGGATTGAACGCGTTCCGTATGTCCTCCTGCTCGAACGCGCGGGGCGTCTTCGGTCGCGTCGCGATCACCCGTGCCGCAAGCGGGCCGAGGTGTCCCGCTATTCCGGCGAGGTCCTTGTCGTTGAGCACGCCGAGGACGAAGGTGACTTTCGTCTCCGGGAACAGCTCTTGGAGGGACTCTGCCAACGCGCCGGCCGCCTGAGCGTTGTGGGCGCTGTCGACGAGCACGACAGGATCGTCGCGGACGACCTGGAGACGCCCGGGCCAGCGGGCGTTCTCGAATCCGCGAACGATTGCCTCATCCGGCAGTTCCCAGCCCTTTCCGCGCATGGCGAGCGCAATCGCGCATGCGGTGGCGGCGTTCTCGGGCTGGAACGAGCCGAGGAGCGGGATCCGCAACGCCAAGGAAGCCCCATCCCCCACGACGAGGTCCTGTCCCTGAAGGTCGAACGCGGTCCGGCTGTAGCGCACGTCGCGCCCCACAACGGTCACGGGGCATCCGAGCTCTGCGGCGCGTGCCTGGACGACTTTCAGCGCGGGCTGTGCGACCGTGACGACGGGGACGCCCGGCTTGAGGATTCCCGCTTTCTCCCGCGCGATCCGCTCAATCGTCTTGCCGAGGTTTTCCGTGTGCTCCAGGCCGATCCGTGTGATCGCGGTCACCTCCGGCCGGACGACGTTCGTCGCGTCGAGCCGGCCGCCCATCCCGACCTCGACGACCGCCACGTCTATGTCCCGCTCCACGAAGTAGCGGAAGGCCATCGCGGTCGTGACCTCGAAGAACGTGGGCTGTTTCGTCTCCGACTCCGCCGCCATCGCCTCCATATGCGGCTTCACCTCCCCGTACAGGCGGGCGACGTCCTCGTCCAGAATCATCCGGCCGTCGACGCGGATTCGCTCATTGAACTTCACGAGGTGCGGGGACGTGTACAAGCCGACGCGGTACCCCGCGGCGCGAAGGATCGCGTCGAGGAACGCGCAGACGGAGCCCTTCCCGTTCGTCCCCGTCACGTGGACCGCCGGGAAGGCCTCGTGGGGGCTGCCGAGGCGCGCGAGCAGCTCGCGGACCGTCTCGAGGCCGAGCTTAATCCCGAAGCGCTCGAGGCCGTACAATTCCTTGAGGAGGGCGTCGTACTCCATCGGGTTGGGCGGGCAACCCGGACGCGCCGATAAAGGTTGCCCGGCTTAGCCCGCGGGTGTGAAGTACACGGCGGGACGGTCCTCGTAGATGATCGAGAGCTTCTCCGGCATCGTTTGGTAGAAGCTCAAGACCTTCCCCTCGCTCGTCACGAACGTGAGAACGACTTGGATGATGTCGAGGCCCTCGAGGAAGCGGATGCGGTTCCAGCACTCCGCGATCGGGATGCCGTGAATCCGGCTAACCATCTGTGGGGTCTTGGGCGTGTGGGACAAGGTCTTCAGGATGCGCCAACACATGTCGTCGAGGTGGATGGGCTCCACAGATGGACCTCTGGCCATACCGCCGTGTGGCGCTGCGGGCATGAAACTTCCGTTCGGAATATCATGAATCATTGCCGGCGGTGATAGCGTGCGCCGGCTGGAAAAGCCGAAAGCCTGGCCAGACTAGAGGAGGATGACGACCGCGACGACGACCACGACGATCACGCCGACGGCCGCCGCAGCCATGTACATCCGCATCTTCTTCTTCTTGCGTCCGCCCGCGAGGTTCAGGACCCCCAAATCGTACGACATGGTTGCTCCCGCTTCGGAGACCGGGCAACGTGTATAAGCGTTTTGTTATGGGGGAGGCTACAGCCCGAGGGGCGCGATTGCGCGGCGCGCCGCGTTCGCGGGTCCGAGGACGAGCTGGAACGTTGCGACGCCGGGTCCGCCGATCCACGGCGCCTCGATGCGCAACGTGAGCTCCGCGCGGGACTCGAGCACCTCGCGCACTTCGTCCCGCCGGACCTCGACGACCTCGCGCCCGCCCGCTTGGCGGAGGAGGTGGTCGACGGCGGTCTGCGGCACGCGGATCGCGACGTTGAACGTCGTCGGCTCTTCCGCGGTCCGCTCGACGGCATCCCCCGCGACGAAGACCAGGCGCCGGTCCGTGGCGACCGCGGTCCCGCTCGTGGGCCGCATGAGGAGGTGCTGTCGCTCCCTCTGCACGAACAATGAGGCCTCCAGGGACGTCTCCGCGGATACGGCCTCCCCGGGTTCCAGCTCCCACTCCCCTTCCGGGTCGCGGAACCTTCGCCTCGTGGTCCGGAACGCGAGGTCGTACGCCCGCCCCTGCCCGTCGAGGAACCCGACGTGCACGCTCACGCCGCCTTCGGGACGTCGAAATTCCGTCGGTACTGCTCCGCGATTTCCGCGATCTCCTCGCGCACGTAATCCGGCTTTTCCGGCGCGTCGCAGAACTCCTCAAGCTGCGCGGGGTCTTGCGATTCGACGAGGATCGAGGGGACGGTCTCCTCCCACAGGTACACTTTCAGCGCGGCCTGCGGGAACATCATGTCCTTCCTCTCGCGGATCCACTCGAGCTTCCGCCGCTTCGCGAGCGCCTCCTCGACCCACGCGGCGGTCCTCGGCGGGTAATAGCCCCCAATCTTCAGGTCCGCGGGAGACTTCACTGTGTCGTCCAGGACGCCGTTCGCGTGCGGGTTCCGGACCAAGATGCCGGTCTTGTACTCGAGCGCGACCGTGAAGAACTTCCGGGCGGGGTCCTGCTCGAACAGGTTGTACGTGGCGGACAGCGTCGTCGCGCTTCGCTTCCGCATCGCGAGGACGCCTTCGTCGTGGTATCCGACGCCGGGCCCGAGGGCGGCGCCGAAATACCGAATCTTCCCCTCGTCTCGCAACCCCTCGAGGGTCTGCCACAGGGCGTCGTCCTGCACGGCCTCGAGGGTGGGGTGGTGGACCTGGAGGATGTCGATGAAGTCCGTACCGAGCCGTCCGAGGCTCTGTTCGACCGCGTACCGCACGAACTCCGGGTCCCACCGCCGCGCCCCCGCGACGCCGTTCGCGCCGGGATCGTTGTAGAAGTCGTACCCGACCTTCGTCGCGAGCACGACCATCTCCCGGTTGCCCGCGAACGCCTTGCCGAGGAGTTCCTCGCCCCTGCCGTGTCCGTCGACGTCCGCGGTGTCGAAGAAGTTCACGCCCAAGTCGTACGCTTTCTTGAGAACCGCCAGCGCTTCATCGTCGGACCCCTTCCACACGTCCGTGCTCAGGGGCCACACCGCGAGACCGACTTCGGAGACTTCGAGCTCCGTGTCCCCGATGCGGCGGTACTTCACGCCCCTCCCTCGCGGACGGAAGGCGGCGTGAATATAAGAGGTGTCCGGCGGCTCAGCCGAACTCGTTCAGCAACGCGCGGAAATCCGGGACCGCGACGCACGCGAAGATCGGTGTGTCCCGCAGTGTATACTTCCGCGCCTCCGCGAACCGCAGGTCTTCTACGAGGTTCAGGAAGTCCTCCGGCCGGTCCGTCTCGAACGCGAGGACGAACTCCTGGTCGTCCAGGCCGTACGAGTACGTCGTGTGAATCTTCACGTTCGGGTACTTGTGCCCGATGCGGAAGTGTTCCCCCATCATCCGTTTCCGTTCCTCGAACGGGAGCTGGTACCACTCGTGCGTCTTGGTGAACGGGTAGATCATGAGGTACGGCCTGCCCTCCGGCTCGAGCTTTGCGGTCGCGCCGTGGCCGCCCTCGTGCTCGTGCCCGCCGACGTACTTCGATCGCCGCGTCATCGCGAGGTACGCGTACGGCGTCTCGAGGTACCCGCCGAGCGACGTGTTGAGGAAGGCGGTCGCGAACTCCTGGAAGTCCTCAATCCGGTCGGAGATCTTCCACAGCAGGAAGTCCACGTCCCCGCGGATCCCCGTCAGCGAGTACGGGTGAATCGCGAATCGGCCGGCGAACTTCTCAAGGACAAGGCGGGCCTCCTCCTTGCCCTTCGCCTTCAGCTCGGGCGGGAGGCGCCGCCAGCGGATGTCGAGCTTGTAGAAGGAGAAGTGCGTGAACAGCGGACTTTCGCCGGCCACGACGCGAAAGAGGAGCTCGTCCGATTAAACGTTTGCGCGTCGAGATCGGCTACAGGTGGGGTTTGGAGACGTCCGCGAGCGCCACCAGGAACTCCGGCCGCGCGTTCGGGGCGGGGGTCCGGCGGACGCGCATCCCGCGGGCCTTCCCGAACTCCGTCACTTCGCGGTCGAGGTCGTACAACGTTTCCAGGTTGTCCGCGACGAAGCCGAGGGGGGCCACGACGAGGTCCTTGACGCCGTCCGCCGCCAACCCCGCCACCGCGTCCTTGACTTCCGGCCCGAGCCAGTCGCCGCCCACGAGGCCCACGGACTGGAACGCGAAGGACCACGCGTCGATGCGAACGGATTCCGCGAGCCGCTTCGCGAGCCCTCGCAATTGGGCCTCGTAGGGATCCCCGGGCGGAAGCCGCGCCTTTGGCAGGCTGTGGGCCGTGAATACGAGATGCCCCGCAGGGCCGAGCGGCTGCGACGCGAACGTCTCGCCCAAGATCGTGCGCCACGTGCGGAACAGTTCGGGGTTGTCGTGCCATTCCTTCACGAACGTGATGCGAAGGTCCTTCCCCGCGGCCGCCTCGTTCAGTGCGCTCCGGTACGCTTCCGCGCTCACGGCGGAGTAGAACGGGGCAAGGGGGATTCCGACGATGTGCTTGTGGCCCGCCGCCACAATTGTGTCCAGGGTCTCGCGGATGAACGGGTGCCAGTGCTTCATGCCCACGTACGCGCGTACGCGGAAGCCGCCCTCGCGGAGCAGTCGCTCCGCGCCCTTCGCCTGCTCGTTCGTGATTTCCACAAGAGGGGTGCGGCCCCCCACCACGCGGTAACGGGCCTCGAGGCTGCGCAGCTCTTCGTCCGAAGGCCGACGTCCTCCCCGGATGTGCGTGAAGTACGGCGCGACTTCTTCGATCGAGCGCGGTGTCCCGTACGCCATGAACAACAGGGCGGTCTCGTCCGTCACGCGAGCCCTCCCGGGAGCGGATACGCGTGGACCGCCTCCGTGACCGCCGCCAACGTCTCCGGCGCCGTCCCGGGCAAAACCCCGTGGCCGAGGTTGAAGATGTGGCCCGGCCGGCCGCCCACGCGCGCGAGGACATCCCCCGTCCGTGCGAGCGCCACGTCCTTCCCGGCCAGGAGTGCGGCCGGGTCGAGGTTTCCTTGCACCCCCACGCGATCGCCTAGGCGCCGGCAGGCTTCGTCGATCGGGATGCGCCAGTCGATGCCGATCACCTCGCCGCCCGCGGCCCGCATCGCCTCAAGCAGCGAGGCGGTGTTTGTCCCGAAGTGAATTCGCGGCACGCCCATGCCGTTTGTCCCTGCGAACGCGCGTCGAGTGTACGGCGCCACGTACCGCGCGTAGTCGTCCGGGGCGATGGCTCCGACCCAGCTGTCGAACAGCTGAATCGCGTGGGCCCCCGCGCGCACCTGGAAGCGCGTGTACGTCGCGACCATGTCCGAGAGTACGTCCATGAGGCGGTGCCACACCTTCTCCTTCCCGAACATGAGCGCCCTCGTCTTCGCGAAATCCCGCGATGGGCCGCCCTCGACGAGGTACGAGGCGATCGTGAACGGTGCGCCCGAGAAGCCGATGACGGGCACGTCGACGGAGTCCCGCAGGAGGCCGATCGATTCCGTGAGGAACGCGAGGCTCCGTTCGGGGTCGAGGGCCCGAAGCCGCGCCACGTCCTCCGTCTCTTGAATCGGCTTGTGAATCACGGGGCCGATGCCTTCTCGAATTTCCAAGGAGACGCCCATCGCCTCGATCGGGATCATGATGTCTGCGAACACAATCGCGGCGTCCACGCCCAGTTTCTCGACGGGGAGGCGGGCCATCTCCGCGGCGAGCTTCGGCGTCTTCGCGACCTCGAGGACCGTCCGCTCCGCCCGCGCGTCCCGGTATTCAAGCAAGTACCGCCCCGCTTGCCGCATGTACCAGGCGGGCGTCCGGTCCACGGGTTTCCGCCAGCACGCGCGGAGGAAGCGGTCTTGCATGCACGGCGCCTAACCGAGTAAGGGGTTTAAGGGCTTGCTCGCCCGACTCACACGCGGGCGGCGTACTCCTTCGCGAAATACGTGAGGATGAAGTCCGCGCCCGCCCGCTTGATGGCGGTCAACGTCTCCCGCACGGCGGCCTCCTCGTCGAACCATCCTTGCGCTCCGGCGGCCTTCAGCGCCGCGTACTCCCCGCTCACCTGGAACGCGGCGATCGGGGCGTCGAGCTCCCGCCGGAGGAGCGCGAGCACGTCAAGGTACGGGAGCGCGGGCTTCACCATAACGATGTCCGCGCCCTCCTGAAGATCGAGTCGCGCCTCCTTGAGCGCCTGCGTGGCCGTTCGCGGATCCATCTGGTGGCTCCGTCGGTCCCCGAATTTCGGGACGCTCTCGGCCGCCTCCCGAAACGGTCCGTAGAAGGCGGACGCGTACTTGCTCGAGTACGCGAGGACTGGGAGCTCCTCGAAGTCTGCGTCGTCGAGGGCCTTGCGGATCGCCGCGACCTGGCCGTCCATCATCCCGCTCGGGGCCACCATGTCCGCCCCGGCGAGCGCCTGGCTCACCGCGATCTTCCCGTAGACGTCGACCGTGCGATCGTTGTCGATGCGGGAACCGCGAAGGAGGCCGCAGTGTCCGTGACTCGTGTACTCGCACAGGCACAGGTCCGCGATGACCGCCAGATCCGTGGCCTCCTTGATCCGCCGGATGGCGGCCGGCACGACGCCGTCCTTCGCGTACGCGGCCGAGCCGGCCTCGTCCTTCGCCTTCGGGATTCCGAACAGGATGACGGCGGGGACGCCGACGTCCGCCGCCGCGGCGGCCTCCTTCGCGACCGTGCGAAGGCTTTGGCGGTGAATGCCGGGCATCGCCGCGACGGGCTTCGATTCCTTCAGGTTCTCGTCGACGAAAATGGGGTACACGAGGTCCTTTGGCGAGAGGCGGGTGCCCGCGACGAGGTCCCGCACCCGCGGGCTCGCGCGCAGGCGGCGCATCCGCGTCGTCGGGAACATCACGATTCCTCGAGCCCGAACAGTTTGGCGGCGGTCCGCAGGGTCTCTTCGTCCCGCTCCCGGGCCGCGCGCTTCAAGGCCTGCGTCGGTTCCGCGAGTAGCCGGTTTGCGAAGCTCTCGAGCATCGCGCGGACGGCGTCTCGTTGATCCGGGGCAAGACCGTCCACCTTTCGCAGGAATTCCTCGAACTCCTTGTCGCGCAGGCTTCGCACCTTCAGGTACAGCCGCCGCGCGATTTCCTCCGCGGGACGTTCGATCGTCTTGCCGAGGAACGCGGTGAGATCGTCTTCGACGAGCCGTTCTGCTGCCTGCACCTCCGCGAACCGTCGCTCCAAGTTTTCTCGCGCGAGCTCTCGCAACCCGTCGATGTTCCGCAGCTCCACGCCCGGTAGCTCCACGACCCCCTCGTCGATTGTGCGCGGGTTGCTGATGTCGATGATTAGCAGGGGTTCGACGCGGCTCGCCTTCGCGAGCATGCGCTGCAGTTCCTCCTTCGACAGGACGACGTGGGGCGCCCCGGTCGCGCTGATGATCACGTCGCTCGCCGGGACGTACTTGGGCATCTCCTCAAACGTGATCGCGATGCCGTTCAGCTCCTTCGCCAGCTCCACGGCCCGCTCGTGGCTCCGGTTCGCCACGAAAATTGCCTTCAGCTTCCACCGCGCAAGCGCCTTCGCGACGAGGGTCGCGGTCTCGCCGGCCCCAAGGACGAGGACAACACGCCCCGTGAGATCGCCGAGGAAGCGCACGGCGAGGTCGACCGCCGCGCTGCCGATGGACACGGAGCCCTCGTTGACCGCGGTCTCCGTGCGCACGCGTTTCCCGACCGCGATCGCCTTCCGGAATGCGCGATCCAACGTCGGGCCGAGGCTCCCCTCCGCCCGCGCGAACCCGAGCGCGTCCTTGACCTGTCCGAGGATCTGGTCTTCACCCACGATCATGGAGTCGAGCCCGCCCGCAACGCGGAACAGATGGTGGATGGAGTCCGTCCCCTCGAGGAACTGGACGGCGCCGTTCAGCTCGTTCGGCAGGAAATTCGCCGTGAGCGTCTCGAGGCTGCGTCGCCCTTCGGTGAGGTTATCCACGGCGGCGTACAGCTCGACGCGGTTGCACGTCTTCAGGATCGCGACTTCGCGGACGCTCGGCAAGGCGCGCACGGCCGCGAGGAGGGACTTCGCCTCCTTCGACGTTACGAGCTCGAGTTGCTCGATGTCCACCCAACGATGCGTGACGTGGGCACTGACGACGGGGAGCACGACAGGCCCTCGGAGGTGGGTGCCAAGACACGTGATGCTACTTAAGGCTTGACCGCCGCCATTCAACATTTCGCATGCTTGCCAGCGCGTCCAACAGGTCTTCGAAAGTCGCCTTCGGCGGTGCGACCGCCACGGAGATGCCCTCGCCTTCGAGCGTCTCCTTCGTCGGCCCTCCGATTGCCGCAACCGTCGCGCGCGACAAGGACGCGCGCACGGCCTCTTCCATGCCCAGTGTCGCCGCGAGTTCCAGGAAGTTGTGGACCGTTTTCGAGCTCAGGAATGCGAACACGTCGACCTCGCCGCGGGCGACGCGGTCGAAGAACGCCCTCGCGGGCGCGAGGTCGTCCGGGAGGCCCACGTCGTACAACGGGACATCCCTCACACGGTAGCCGAGGGAGCGCAGTCCCTCGGGCAGTTCCGGCGATCCCTGGCCGCTTCGCAGCAACGCGACGCGCCTCCCGGGGACGCCCGTGCGCTCGAAGTGTTCCACGAGCCCGCGCGAGCTAAACTCCAGGGGGACCTCGGCCTGAACGCCGAAGTGTTCGAGCGCCCTCCGCGTGACGGTCCCGATCGCGACCACGCGGGCCTGGTTCAACGCGTCGCGAAAGTCCTCCCGCTCCATCGTCCGCGTAGCCCCGTGGAACGCGTACGTGACCCCGTTGCTGCTCGTGAACACGACGACGTCGACCGCACCCTCCTCGAGCGTCTCGAGGAATGCCGCAAACCGGGGCTCGTCCCGAGGCCTCGTCTCGAGCATCGGCACCGCCAACACCTCGTAGCCGCGCGCCTCCGCAAGGCGGACGGACTCCGGGAGCTTCTCCTTAGGTCGGAAGATCGCGAGGCGCGGACGGCGTTTCACCACGGATTCACCCCGCCGCCCGCCGGGCCTCTTCCAACAGGGTGTCCCCGCCCATCATGCGCAACTTCTCGGCAATTTCGTCCGCGTGTACGAGGTGATCTCGCGCAGACACGGTCTCCCGCACCGCCACCGCCCGTCGCCCATCGAGGGACAGCACGATTGCGTGGATGGTGAGCTGGCTGCCGGACCGCCGCGCGTGGACGCCGACGGGCGCGACACACCCCGCTCCGAGCGCCCGCAGCACTTCTCTCTCGGCCTCCACCTCAATCCGCGTCGTTGCGTCGTCGATGCCCTCGAGGAATTCTTCAAAGCGCGAGCCCTTCTTGCACACGCACGCGACCGCGCCTTGACCCGGCTCCGGCACGAACACGTTGGGGTCGAGTTCCTGGGATGGCGCGTCGATGCGCAGCCGTCGGAGGCCCGCCGTGGACAGCACGACGCCGTCGTACGCACCTTCACGCCAATTACGAACCCGCGTGGGGACGTTGCCCCGGATGTCCTCGACCCGGAGGTCCGCCCGCGCGCGGAGCAGCATGGCCTTCCGGCGCACGCTCGACGTGCCGACCTTCGCACCGCGCGGCAGCTCCTCGAGCCGGAAGTCGGACACGAGCGCGTCCGTGTACGCGGGCCGCGGGAGGACGGCCGCAAGTGTGAGGTCGGGATGCATCTTCGTAGGCAGGTCCTTGAGGCTGTGGACCGAGACGTCCGCCTCTCCGCGGAGCACCCTCTCGTCGACCTCCATGACGAACGCGCCCTTGCCGCCGAAATCCTTGAGCGCCGCGTCCTTCAGGACGTCGCCCGATGTCTTCACGATCGTCTTGTGCAACTCGAGTTCGTCCGGGTACTTCGCCGCCAGCGCGTCCCATACCTCTTGGGCCTGCGCGAGGGCGAGGTCGCTCCCGCGGGTCGCGAGGATCATCCGGCACGTTCCAGGCATGTTGCGAACGCCTCCAGCGTTGCGTCGACGTCCTTCGCCGTGTGGGCCGTGGACAGGAAGCAGGTCTCGAACTGCGACGGCGGCAAGTAGACGCGCTCCTCGAGGAGCGCGAGAAACATCCGGTGCCACGCATCGCGATCGCATCGCATCGCATTTTCGTACGTCCGCACAGGTTCGGCGGTGCAGAACCATTGGAACATGGACGCGACGCCCTGCACCCGACTCCGGTGCGCGGCGGCGAGCTTCGAGAGCCCCTTCCGCATCCGGTCCCCGAGCGCGTTCACCCCGTCGAGTCCGGTCCGCTCCAACAGCTCGAGGGTCGCGGATCCCGCGGTCATCGCGAGCGGGTTGCCGCTCGCAGTCCCGGCCTGGTACACCTTGCCGGCAGGGGCGATGTGTTCCATCAGTTCGCGTGAGCCGCCGAAGGCTCCAATGGGGACCCCGCCGCCGAGGATTTTCCCGAGGGTCGTGAGGTCGGCGCGCACGCGGTAATGCTGCTGAGCGCCGCCCATCGCCAGGCGAAATCCCGTGATGACCTCGTCGAAGATCAGAAAAACGTCGTGGGCCTGCGTGAGTTCGCGGACTTCCCGCAGGTACCCGTCCTCCGGCAGGATGACCCCCGCGTTGCCGACCACGGGTTCAAGGATGACCGCCGCCACATCGCGCGCGTTGGCGGTGATGGCGGCACGCATCGCGTCGGCGTCGTTAAACGGGACGACGATCGTATGCTTCGCGGCGTCCCCGAGCACCCCGTCGGAGCTCGGCGTCCCGAACGTCGTCGCACCGCTGCCCGCCGCCACGAGCACGGCGTCGTGCGCCCCGTGGTATGCGCCCGTCGTCTTCACGATTTTCCGGCGCCCCGCTGCGCCCCGGGCGAGGCGGATGGCGTGCATCGTCGCTTCCGTCCCGGAGTTCACGAATCGCATCATTTCTACGGAGGGGAAGTGGCGCCGCACTCGTTCCGCCAATTCCAACTCGGGTTCGCTTGGCGCTCCGAAGTTCCATCCGTGCTCGAGTTGCTCCCGAACGCGCTCGATCACGTACGGGTGGGCGTGTCCGAGGATGAGCGGGCCGAACGCGAGACAGAAGTCCACGTATCGGTTTTCGTCGACGTCGTACACGTACGCGCCGCGCCCTTTCCGGAGGAACCGGGGATACGGGGCGAATGCACGCACGGGGCTCGAGACCCCCGCGGGGAAGAGGGCGCGCGCCTTGCGGTACAGCGCCTGGGAACGGCTCGAGCGCACGTCGGGACGATGGCCCTCCGCGTTATACGTTTTTGGCGGCGGTCCGACCAGGCCGCTAGACGACCGCCGCCTTCCAGGCCCCGCCGTTGAACCGCTGCACGACGATGAGGGACCGCAGGTAGTACTCGACGGGAAGCGCAACCCAGATTCCCAGGATCCCCAGTCCCAACGTGTATCCCAAGAACGCGGAGAGCGGGAGGCGCACGGCGTATGTGCCGACGAGGGACGCGTACAGGGGCCACTTCGTGTCGCCCGCGCCGCGCAGGGAACCGGACAGGGTGAAGAACAGTCCGACCGCAGGGATCGAGGTCGCGTGGAGGCGGATGAACAGGACCGCGAGGTCGACCGCCTCCCCCGGCTCCGCGAACGCAAGGGCAATCCACGGCGCGAAGATGAAATTGAACAAGGCGATGGCGCCCATGATCGCGATCGACATCTTCGTGGACTCCCGGGCGCTACGGTCCGCGCGGTCCGGGAGCTTCGCCCCCAGATTCTGCCCGACGAGCGCGGACGAAGCGATGCTCAGCCCCAGCCCTGGCATGAACGCGAACGACTGCACGCGGAGGCCGATCTGGTGGGCGGCGACGGCGGCCTCCCCGAACGTCACAACCATCACGATCCAGATGAGGATGCCGATCTGGAACGCGAGCTGTTCCGTTGCGGCCGGGACGCCGATCCGCAGAATGCGCCGAATCGTGGTCCAGTTTGCGAAGGGCTTCTCCCGATCGATTCCGATCTTCACGCGGTGGTCCACGAACAGGCCGAGGAACACCATCGCACCGACGAAATACGAGATGGAAGTCCCGATGGCCGCGCCGCGCACCCCGAGTGCAGGGAAACCGAAGTTCCCGAAGATCAACGTGTAGTTGATTCCGAAATTCACGACGTTCTCGAGCGCCCCGATGATCAACGGCGTCCGTGTGTCGCCTGCGGCGCGCAGCGCTGCGTTCGAGATGAAAATGACGAACAGGAATGGCACGGAAAGAAAGATGATTGCCACATAATCGGCGGCCATCGTCTGGATCTGCGCGGTCGGCGAGAACGGGGCGACGAGGTAGGGCGCGAAGAAGATGCCGACGAGGACGAGCGGGATGGACAGGAGGGCGCCCGCTACAAGGCTCTGGAACAGGAAGTGGTCCGCCTCGTGTTTGTTCTTCGCCCCGATGGCGCGGGCCACGAGGGCGATCGTCCCGGCCGTGATGCCAATCATCACGGTGAACGTGAAGAACACGAGGTTGCCACCGATGCCCACGGCGGCGATCTCTGCGACGCCGATGCGGCCGACCATGATCAGGTCGATCGTCGTCGCGAGAACCTGGAGGAAGTTCGACACGATTACGGGCCACGCCAGGCTGAGGATTGCGCGACGCAGGCCCTTCCGCTCGTCGGTCGCCGCCGACAACGCGGGGCGGAACCGCGTTCCCGGCAAGAACGTTGCGGACCGGTTCGCGCGCCTTTATCCGAGCCGCCACCATCGCGCGGGACCGTGCTCAGCGGTCGCCGGCTCGCCCTGCTGCCCCGCGGCAACGTCGGGGTCATCTCCGTTCGGAATTTCCTCACGGGGATGTACGAGACGATGGTCGGCTTCGTGCTGCAGCCGTTCGTCCTCGGGTTCGGCGGCGGCGTGACGCTCGTGGGGATCATGCAGGCGTTGGCCGGGCGCGTCAGCGGACTCGTGAGCGCGCTCGTGCAGCCATTTGGCGGCTATCTCGCGGACGTTCGGGGCCGCCGGGCGGTTGCGCTGCTCGGGAGCGGGTTCGCGATCGTCGCGATGGCGCTCTTCGTCTTGGCGGCGATCTTCCAGCGCGAGCCGTGGGCGTTGGCCCTCGTCGTCCCTGCGTTCGTCTCCATGGCCCTCAGCCTCGTCGCGTCGCCGGCGCTGCAGTCGGTCATTGCGGAGTCCGCGGAGCCCGCCCGGCGCGTGTCCGCGTACGCGACCGCCATCTTCTTCTGGGTCCTCCCGGGGGCAGTGCTTGCGATCCCCGGCGGCGTCATCGCGGACCGGCTCGGCTACGGCGCCGTGTTCGGCATCGCCTTCGGATTTGAAGCCGCGAACCTGGTCCTGTTCTGGCACTTCCTCCGGGAGACCGCCACGCCCGGCCACATCCATCCGTGGCGCGAGCGGCTCGCCCGCAGCCTTCGACCGCCGCAGGAGGTTCGCGGCCTGTTCGTCATCGTCGCCCTCGACGCCTTCGCGTGGGGCCTTGCGGCGGGCATCATCTACGGGCTGACGGCGAGCGAGTTCGGGTTTTCGAACGCGCAGCTCGGCGCGATCGCGGCCTCGTGGTCGCTCTTCTTCGCGATCTTCCTGCCGCCGACGGCCCTGTTCGTGAACCGGTTCGGACTCAAGCGCTCCATCCTGTTCTCCGAGTTCCTCGGCGTGCCGATTATGATCGGATGGTTGTTCTCGAGCCGGATCGAGCACTTCGTCCTGATGGGCGCGTTGAACGGCCTGACCGCGGCGACGTGGGTCCCCGCGGTGCAGACGTACGTCGCGAACTGGACGACCAAGGAGCGACGCGCGGAGGTGCTCGGCAGCTTGGCGGCGTTCCGGGGCCTCGTCGCGTTTCCCGCGCCCTTCCTTGGCGGCCTGTTGTACGACTCCCTCGGATACCCGGCGCCGCTCCTCGCGAACCTCGTCGGGGCCATTGCAACGACGGCGGCAATCGCCCTGCTCCTCCGGGACCCCCCGCAGGCGGGAATCGAGACGTCTAGCCCCAGAACTCGTCCTCCGTGACTCCGATCTCGTAGCTCGCGGGTTCGATGGGGATTTTGTTCTCCGCCACCCACGGCAGGAACTCGCGTCCACTCCGACCGATGTTTCCCGACTTCGTCCAGAACAGCCACAGCAGGTCGGCGTCCTGCGCGTAGTAAGGACCGTCGACCTTCTCGCCGTTCTTTTTCGCGAGCTCCTCGAGCTTCTTCTTCACCTTTTCGAGCTGGTCCCGTGTGCCGCTGAAGTTCGCCTTCCAGATGATCAGCATGGGAACCTCCCCGCCCGGGGACGTGCGTAGGGCGCCAAAAGCTTACCCATCCCGCATCGGAACGGAGCTCGCCGCCGAACCCGTTCCACGACCAGAGCCCGCTACTGCCACGAAATCCAAAACAAGACCGAAAACCCGATGAGTTGCGCGACGTTCAAGGCCAACATCGGCATCGACACGGACGGGCCGTAGCCCGCCGCGGCCATCGACATGTACAGGGCTATGGCCGCGATGTTCTGCACGAGGAACAACACCGCGAAGAACACGAGCCCTATCGAGAACGTGCTCCGGATTGCGCGGAAGTTCCTCGCGTACACGAGCAGCAGACCGGACAACACTAGGATGCTCACTGCGCTCATCACCATATTTGCTAACCAGAAACTAATGTGGAGCGTCATCTGTTCGCACCTCGCTGACCCTTCTCGCCTCTTCATGTACCTTTTCCCAAATCTCGAGGAAGTCCTCGTAGTGGAACTGGAGCCGTGGCGTCAGGAAGTACAACGTCCCGTAGGTCTGGTGGCGGGACGCCATCACGATGTTGTTCTCGATCAACACCTTCAGGTGGTGTCGCACGGTCTTGTAGTCGAGCTGCAGCGCGGCCGCGAGGGCGTTTGCGTTGTACGGACGGTCGTGAAGCAAGTGGATAATTTTTGCACGGTTCAGCCCACCCCGCGTCCCGACGATCAGATGCCACAGCCGTTTGTCCACGAGGACCGCGCGACCA
>JACQPO010000234.1 GCA_016207545.1 Methanobacteriota archaeon
CGCGTTGCTGCATACGGTGACGTGCGCAGGGAACCGCTCGAACGGGAGATGGTCGACCCCCGCCAACGTCGCCTGCACGAACCGCAGCCGCTCGTACGCCGCAGGGTCTTCCGGAAACTCCCGCGGGAAGCCGACGCACAGAAACGCATCGGCCTTTCGCAGCTCCAAGGCGGTCGCATCCGAGGGGATCGCTCGGACCCCCGCCGCCCCCGCGAGACGCGCGGTCGCCCGCTCGATGCGATCCGCTCTGAGGTCGGAAGAGAGAGCGACGACCTTCATGGACCGAGGATACCCGCGGCCACTAAGAACGTTCCCGCCGCAGGCGCCGTCGTTTCCACAGGTACATGAGGAACAGAATGGCGGCGATTGCCGCGACGATTCCGAACGCGAGCAGGTGCTGATCCGTCTGGACTTGCGGCGCCAGGACAACCGAAGTCGGGGCGAGGGCAACCCGCGGACGTTGGCGGTGAATGACGCCCGTACGGAGGCTCGCTACGTAAGCCTTGGCGAGAGGAGCGTAGGGGTACCAGGCCCGCACCCGCGCATCGTCAACACTCGCTGTACCCGCACGTGTGGCAGCGGACGCAGCCCTCTTCGTAGACGAGGGTGCGCCCACACTCCGGACACTCCGGGTTCAGCCCCGCCTTGATCAGAGCCCGCTCGTCGCGCGCCTCCTTCTCGATCTCGTTGTCCGTCTCAATCCCGCCGAGTTCCTCGAACGCGCCGAGCGGCGGCTGGACCCCGACGGGGCGCGCGCCGATGTGTCGCTTCAGGGTCTTCGCGATTGCGTCCGGGATGCTCAGGATGTGCTCCCCGTGGTCGTAGGCGATCCGCGGAGATCGGATGCCCTCGAGCTGGTCGATGATCTCGTCGACCGGGATGCCGGACCGCAGGCACAGGCTGACGAGGCGCGCGACGGCCTCCGTGAACGACGCGGTGTATCCGCCGCCCCGGCCCGCTTGCGCGAAAATCTCGAACAGGCCTTGGTCGTCCTCGTTGATCGTAATATACACGGCCCCGTAGCCCGTCATGATTTTCTGCGTGCGGCCCGTGATTACGTCCGGCCGCGGCCGAGGCTTCAAAGGCTGCGGGAGCGGCACCATCTTCGGCACCTCGACCCGGATCTCCTTCGGCGCCTCGGCCTTCCCCTCTCCCTTCTCTTTCCCCGAGACCCCCACGTTCAGGACCTGGTCCGTGCGCGACTGGTCCCGGTAGACCGTGATGCCCTTGCACCCGAGATCGTACGCGAGGAGGTACGCCTTCTTCACGTCGTCCACGGTCGCGCTCGCGGGCAGGTTGATCGTCTTGCTCACCGCGGCGTCGCAGTGCTCCTGGAACGCGGCCTGCATGCGGACATGCCACTCCGACGCGACGTCGAAGCTCACCGCGAACACGCGCTGCCACTTCTCCGGGACCTCCTTGAGGCCGCGGGCCCGACCGCTGTGGTTCAGGATCTTGTCGAGCAGGTCTTCCCGCCACCACCCTTCCTTCTTCGCGATCTCGATGAAGTAGTCGAGCACATACGGCAAGTGAGTGCCGTCCATGACGTTCTTGTACCAGATGAGGGAGAACTCCGGCTCGCATCCGCCGCTCGTGTCCGCGATCATGGACAACGTCCCCGTCGGCGCGACCGTCGTCACGTAGGAGTTGCGGACCTTGATCCCCAGTTGCTCGTGTCGGCTGCCCTTCCACGCGGGGTACGGGCCGCGGGACTCCGCGAGCTTCCCGGACTCGTCGTAGCCGATGTCCTTCACGAACTTCATGACCCGGCGGCCGAACTCAACGCCTTCCGGGGAGTCGTACGCGACGCCGAGCTTGAACAACATCCGCGCGAAGCCCATGACCCCCAGCCCAATCTTCCGCGTGAGTTTCGTCATCTCCTCGATCTGCGGGACGGGGTAAGCGTTCATGTCGATCACGTTGTCAAGCATGTGGGCGGCCGTGCGGATCGTCCGCTCGAGCTTCGTCCAGTCCACGTCCCACTTCCCATCCTTCTGCACCATGTGCTTGTCCAGGTCGAGCGACCCGAGGTTGCACGATTCGAAGGGCAAAAGGGGCTGTTCACCACAATTGTGCATTATTAGACAGTTTCCAACAAAGGAATGGGTCACCGGCTCTTGCAGATCGTACACCTCGTCTTCTCCGCTGTGCTCGATTGCGGCAACCCGGTCCTCGAAAGCTTCCGCCCTGTAACGGTGCGCCCGCAGCAGGGCAACCTTGTCAGGTGCGAGAGCATCTCCAACCAAATCCAAGAGACGGAGCACGTTCGACCGGGAGATGCTCAGCTCGAAAAGCTCCCGTTGCGCCGCGTAGATTCGCGCCAGTCCATCCCGAGAGACATATCGAAACGCACGGGGAGTAGCTTTCGTGCGGTAGTAGACGGTCGATCGCACACCCAGGTGAATGAGGAGACGCTGGACATCGTCGAGCAGCCCGCGGGATGTCGACGTGAGACGGACGTACGCGTTCGAGCCAGGCTCGAAATTCGCGGTGCCGTCCGCGCCAAACAGCCCCCGCAGGAACCCTAAGACCGCATCGCGAGGCGCGCGGAAGATCGGTTCCGGCACCCGCTTCTCATGGCTCTGCCACGCTCGGACGCCGAGCCGCTGGAAGAACTGGACGACGTACTTCGAGTGGAATGAGAGATGGTACACTCCGTTCTCCCGCCGCACGGGCTGGAGTCGGCGCGCGAGGATGGACGCCATGAACCGCTCCACGCGCTCCCTGGCGTCCCGGTCTTTAGCCGCGAACGTGAAGCCGACTCGACAATCCTTATCGCCGGAGCGAAGCCAACCGTCGCCGACCAGCCAGCCGAGGGCGAACCCAAGGTCCTCGGACCATTCCCGCGGAAATCGGAATCGGTAGACGCGTCCATTCCTTCCGCGGATCTCATCGCCCATGAGGAACGGCAATGTCCGGGTCTCGGGGAAGGCGCCCGCGCCGGACTGGAGCAAGACCGTATCGCCGACCTGAAGCGCGTCGAGACGGCGCCAGCCGTCGGGCGTGAGGAACCGGTGGTCCACGGTGGCCTTCACAGAATATCCGGAGGCGGTCACGAGCCGACATACAGGTTTCACTCCGGTCCCCAAAACCCGGACGGCAAGCGCGCGCATCGCGCCGAGCTGGAGGAGGCCCCCGGGGGAGGGCGCGGCACG
>JACQPO010000231.1 GCA_016207545.1 Methanobacteriota archaeon
CTCCAGCACGTATTCCTCGATCGTGTTCCGCGCCCACAGGTTCACGACGTGTACCTCGCGCTCCTGCCCGACGCGGTGCACCCGCCCGATCCGCTGCTCCAACTTGAGGGGATTCCACGGCAGGTCGAAGTTCACGAGCCGGTGCGCGAACTGCAGGTTCCGCCCCTCGCCGCCGGCCTCCGTGCTCAGAAACACCTGCGCGTCCGTGCGGAACGTCCGGACGGACATCTCCTTCTCCACAAGGCTCATGCCGCCGTGGAACGTCGTGAACGACAGCCCGTCCTCCTTGAACCGCTCCGCGAGCCACGCCATCGTCCGGTAGTACTGCGTGAACACGACGACCTTGTCCGGCACCTTGGAGACGAGCTCCAGGAGGCGCTCGCCCCGCTCGCTCCGCGTCACCGCCACGCCCTGTTGGTACAACTGATCCAACTCGGCCCGCTCCTCCCAGGAGAAGTTCGGGCTCTCGCGGAGTCGGCGAAGCGTCTCCGTCGCGGCCGCCGGACTGCTCCCGATCTCCCGCTGGAGGACCATGAGGCTGAGGCGGTTCGCCATCGGGGCGTTTCCGTACCACCGGCGGACGAACTCCGAGACCCCGTCGTATAGCGCCCGCTCCTCGAGGGACAGCGGGACTTCCACGGAGTCCACGCGCCGTGGCGGCAGGACAATTGCGTCCCCGCGGCGGTTGCGAATCATGACCTCGAGGAGGAGGGACCGAAGCGTCTCGGGCTTGGCGGGGGTCCGCTTGTCCCCGCGCGCGAAGAACTCCCGCCGGAACTGCCCCCACGTCTTCATCTGGCCCGGCTTCAGCAACGTGACGAGGTTGAACAGCTCCTCCAAATCGTTCTGCACGGGCGTGGCGGTCAGCATCAGGATGTATTTCTTGCGGATCGAGCTGACGAACTTCCAGTTCCTCGTCTGGCGGTTCCGCAGCTTGTGGGCCTCGTCGACGATCAGAAGGTCGTAGTACAACGTCTCGATGACCGCGCGGTTCACGTCCCGCTTGGCGGTGTCGAGGGACGCGATCACGAACGGGTGGCGCTCCCAGTCCTCGACCTCGTCCATAATCTCGAAGCGGAGGCCGAACTTCTCCCGCAGCTCCTCCTGCCATTGGACCGTGAGGGACGCGGGCACGAGGATGAGCGCCTTCCGCACGAGGCCTCGCACGACGTACTCCTTCAGGACGAGCCCCGCCTCGATCGTCTTCCCGAGCCCGACCTCGTCCGCGAGCAAGGCACGGCCTCGCAGGTCCCGGAGCACCTTCAGCGCGGTCGCGATTTGGTAGTCGAACTCCTTGACCCCGCGGACGAGCGGCAGGCACAGGAGCTCGTCGAACCCCGACATCAGGGAGAGGCGGTTCGCCTCGAGGTTGAGCCACCACAGCCGCGCGTCCTCGTGAATCCCGTCGTGGACCTTCGCGAGCACCTGAGCGTCGTCCGTGGAGAACCTCAGTTCCGGAATGACTTGGGGCGCGTACGCCACAAACGGCTCTGGGGCGGGTGTTGGCGTCACGACCTCGGGTTGCGCCGCGGGGAGGGACACGGTCAGCGCGCCGGAGGAAAGCTTTGCGCACGCGGAGCAGTCGTTCCGCTCGCACGGCGCGCCGCCTAATTGCGCATTCAGGAGCTGGTGCAACACCTTCTCGAGGTACGCAGTCTGTCGTTCCCTCAGCGGCTGCCGGTTCATCGCCTGGCGGCCGACCCCGTACAGGAAGACGCGGTCGTACTCCGTCAGCAGCCCGTGGCGCTTCGCCTTGCCCGCGAGGTGGGTCAGCTCCCACCCTTCGAACGGCGCGATGAGGGGCCCTCCCTGGGGGAGCCGCCCTATGTCCCGTCCGTCGCATAATGCTTGTGCGGAGATTGGCGGATCAGGCGACGCTCACGCTTTGAATCGCGTGGTGGCGCGCGATCAAGTCCCGGAACACGCGCAGGTTCCGCCCTTCCTTCCCGATCGCGCGGCCCTTCTTCAGCGGGTCTACGGTGACCGTCGCGTGGACGACGCCGTTCTCCCGCGTCTCGATGTCCACCTTCTTCACGTCGTAGGAGCGGAACACGTTCGCCACGAACGTCTTCGGGTCGTCGTTGTACTCCACGATGTGGATGTCCTTGTTCATCTTCCGCCGCAGCGCGGCCACGTGCTCGCCGCCCATCCCGATCGCCTTCGCGATGTCCCCGTGCTTCACGACGAAGTGGAGCCGGTCCGGCGTGTCAAGGCAATCGATCACGGTCGTCCGCGTCATGTCCTGGAAGAGGGAGACGTACCGGATCGTCTCCTCGTTGAACGTGATCTCCGCCATCGAGCCACCTATGCGGACAGGATGTTCGACTCCCCCGGGTTCAGGATCGCGAGCACGGAGATGGAGAACGGTTTCCCGCACGCCGCCCCGAGCTCCGCGTTCGTCCCCGGGAAGGGGAACACCTTGGCGCCTAGGCCGGATAGGTCCGCCTGGCAATTCAAGGCGACGACGACGAGGCGCGCCTTCCCCTGCTTCGCGACCTGGCGGACCTGCTTGACGCCGAAGCGCACATCGCCGGTGTCCACGGCGACCTTCAGGGCGCGGGCGACGTCAATCATGTCGCGGCGGCCTCGACCTTCTTCTTCGCAGGGGGCTTGTAAATCAGGTTGACGGCCCCGGTTCCGAGCGTGACGGGCTGGCCGACGATGACGTTCTCCGCGACCCCGTCGAGGTAGTCGACCTCGCCCGTGATTGCCGCCCGCAGCAGGTGGTGCGCAGTAATCTCGAACGCGGCGCGCGCGAGGACAGACGACTTCCGTCCGCTGATCCCATGCCGTCCGATCGCCTTTACGTCCCCGTCGTTCGTCATCATGTCCGACACGAGCATGATGTGGCGGATGTCGACCGTGAGGCCCTGCTCCTGCAGCGTGTCGTGCGCCTCCTTGATAATCGCGTTCCGCGCGGCCTCGATGCCCAACGTCTCGTAGATCTCCTCGATGCTGTTCGTCGTCGTGTTCGCGGGGTCCGCGTCCTCGAGGTCGAGCACCCTCGCGAGGTTCGACCCTTCCGTGTAGATCACGTACCCGTCCGGCCGCTTCCGGATGATCGCGCGGCGGATGTTCTCGATCCCCTTGACCTTCGTCGCGCGCACGGTCTCCACCAGGCGCTGCAGTTTCTTGAACGACGGCTCCCCGCTCTCGATCACGTACGCGTCCGTCGCCTTCGTCTCGCCGGCGACCGTCCGCTTCAGGCTCTCGATGTACGTGAACTTCTTGAGCTTCTCCCGGAGCTCGTCCGCCTTCACGCCCCGCGAGCGCATCCGGCCCGCGTCCGGGTAGACGGCGACCCGCATGTTGACCATGTCCGCCTCGATGTCCGCGATGTCGTCGAGCTTCGTCATCTCGATTTCCTGCGCGATCTTCCTCACGCGGTCGAGTTCCCGCGCGACCTTCGGGCGCAGGTGGATCTCCATGAGCGGCGTGCTCGGGACGCGCCGCGCGTCGACGATCTCGATGAGCCGCGGGAGTCCCAGGGTCACGTTCATTTCCGCGACGCCCGCGTAGTGGAACGTCCGCATCGTGTTGTGCGTGATGACCCCTTGCGCGGTCGTGAATGTCTCCAGCCCGGGGACGGAGAAGTCGTACACGGGTGCCTCCCGGGGCGCGATGCGCTCCACGGCCAC
>JACQPO010000232.1 GCA_016207545.1 Methanobacteriota archaeon
AGGAGTGAGGAGTGCCCGGGGAGGGAGTCGAACCCCCTTAAAACCGATCTGCAGTCGGTCACATTAGCCGCTCTGTCACCCGGGCGACGCGGAGGCGTAGCGGCCGGACGGCCATATAGATTATGGCCGCGGCATCACGCTCCCTGTACACGCTCCCTTTTATGGCCCCGACTTCTCTTCCCCGTCGTGCCCGAGTTCAAGACGATCAACGACACGGTCCACGGGACGATTCGCCTCGACCCGATGGTCCTCGACCTCATGGAGACGTTGGAACTCCAACGGCTCTCCGGGATTCGCCAGCTCGGGCTCACGTACCTCGTGTTCCCCGGCGCGAACCATTCCCGCGTCGAGCACTGCCTCGGCGTGTCCCACGTCGCGGGAAAGCTCGCGGACGCACTCGGCGTCCCCGTGGAGGAGAAGAAGCTCGTCATGGCGGCGGGACTGTTGCACGACGTCGGACACGGGCCGTTCTCCCACACGTTGGAGCACATCTTGAGCAGCAAGCTCGCGATCGACCACATGCACCTCACGCAGGCAATCATCCTCGGGGACGAGGACAACGTGCGGCCGGAGGAGCGCAAGGCGTTCCCCGACGTCCCGCGGATCCCGGCGGTCCTCGAGAAGCACCGGGTCGCGCCGAAGGAGGTCGCCGCCCTCATCCGCGGGCCGGAGGAGGCGACGGGCTTCCGGACGCCGCGCGCCCGCGCCCGGCGATACCTGGGCCAGATCATCCACAGCGCGATCGACGCGGACCAGATCGACTACCTGATGCGGGACGCGCACTACACGGGCGCGGCCCACGGGATGATCGACTTCAACCGCATCCTGCAGACCGTCGCCCTGTACGAGGAGGAGCTTGTCGTCGACCGGAAAGGCTTGCCGGCGCTCGAGGGCATGCTCGTCGCGCGGGCCCTTATGTATTCCTCCGTGTACTTCCACAAGACGGTCCGCATCGCGGAGCAGATGATCGCGCGGGCCGTGGAGCGGTCGGGCTCCGATGTCCGCGACGTGCAGAAGATGGTGGACGCGGAGCTCCTGCAGTGGCTCGCGGGCCAGGGGGAGTTCCAGCGGGACGTCGCGCTGCGGATCAAGTACCGGAAACTGTACAAACGGGTGTGGGAGCGCGGCCGGGACGAGCTGACGGACCCGCAGCGACAGGCACTCCTCGAGCTCTCCGACCCGCCCAAGCGACGCCGGGCGGAGGATGCGATCTGCAAGCGCGCGGGGATTCCGCCGGGCCGGACGATCGTGGACATCCCGCTCCCGGAGCTCCTGATCAGCGAGCCGCGGATTGCGATGACGGACGTGAAGGTCCTCGACGAGGGGAAGGTGCGGTACTTCCGCAAGGTGAGCCCGCTCGGGCGCGCGCTCCAGGCGCGGGACGTGTCGGATTGGGTCGTTATGGTCGCCGGCGACCCGCGCTACCGAAAGGAGATCGGGCGCGCGGCGGAACGCGTGCTGTTCGGCTGACCTCGCGCGGCCCAGGCGCATCGGTCCCGAGGAGATCGGTCCCGAAAATCGCAAATGTCCCCGCATTTTCCCCGCCGGCGACCGCCGCGCGCCTCCCGTGTTCGTCCGCCGAGTGAGCTTTTTATACGCGGAGTCCCCATGCACCCGCACCCAAGGGATGGGATCACTCACGGGTCTTGAGGTGACGCAATGATACCAGCGGACAGCGAAGCGAAGGGTGGGCCGCTCGAAGACGCACGGGTGGACGCGGAGCTCCAGGAAATGTTGACCAAGCTCCGCACGAACATCAAGATTCTTGGCATCGGCGGCGGCGGATCGAACACGGTCTCGCGCATTTTCAGCGAGGGCATCGTGGGCGCAGAACTGTTCGCCGCGAACACGGACGCGCAGCACTTGCTCGCGATCAAGTCGCCGAAGAAGATCCTGCTCGGCCGACGGGTGACCCGCGGGCTTGGTGCCGGTGCGTTGCCAGCGATCGGTGAGGAGGCGGCGCGCGAGGCGGAGGAGGAATTGCGTTCCGTCCTCCACGGCGCGGACATGGTGTTCATCACGTGCGGCCTTGGCGGCGGCACGGGCACGGGCGGGAGCGGCTACATCGCGCGGCTCGCGAAGGAAATGGGCGCTCTCACCATCGGCGTCGTGACGATGCCGTTCCGCGGGGAAGGCAAGTTGCGGCTCGAGGCCGCGGAGTGGGGGCTCGACCGGCTGCGCGAGGCGGCGGACACCGTGATCGTGATTCCAAACGACAAGCTCCTCGAGCTCGTCCCGCGCCTGTCCCTGCAGGCCGCGTTCAAGTTCGCGGACGAGGTGCTCATGCGGTCGATCAAAGGGCTCACGGAACTCATCACGAAGCCCGGGCTCGTGAACCTGGACTTCAGCGACGTGAAGACGATCATGAAGGGGGGCGGCGTCGCGATGATCGGGCTCGGGGAGAGCCAGGCCGCCGGCGACGAGCGCGCGACGGAGGCCGTGCAGGAGGCGATCAACTCGCCGCTCCTCGAGGTCGACATCAGCGGGGCGACCGGCGTGCTCCTGAACGTCACGGGGGGCGGCGACATGACGATCGGCGAGGCGGAGAAGGTCGCCGAAGTCGCGCAGGGTCGCGTCTCCCCGAACGCGCGGATCATCTGGGGCGCGTCCGTGGATCCCTCCCTCGAGCACACGATGCGCGTGATGATCATCGCGACCGGGGTGAAGAGCAAGCAGATCCTCGGCCGACGGACGGGATATGAGGGCGCCTCGCGGGTCGGCGTCGATTTCGTGCGGTAGTCCCCGTCCCGCCCCGCCCAACGGGCCGAATCGTCTATATACGGGGAGAATCATGAATGCACGGTAAATGCAGCAGGGATGCTTGCTCGCGCGCGATCACCCCTGCGGACGGTAAGTGACGTGCTCGCGGAACCGAAGCGGATGAAGACGAAGGTGTGCCTCGTCGGCGAGCACGGGGTCGGGAAGACGAGCCTCATCCGCCGGTACGTGCTCGACGAGTTCGACGACCGGTACATCGTCACCCTCGGGGCGAAGGTGAGCAAGAAGGAACTCTCGTTC
>JACQPO010000236.1 GCA_016207545.1 Methanobacteriota archaeon
CGGGTCGCCGACGAACGGGTTGTCCGAGGGGACGCTCCCGTCCGGGTTTATCCGCATGATTTTCCCGTTCAGGGCGGACAGGTCCTGCGCGGCCGCGGTGTTCGTCGCGTCCCCGTCCGTCGCGTACAGCTTCCCGTCGGGACCGAACGCGAGGATGCCGCCGTTGTGGACGCCCGCCGCGGGGATGCGGTCGAGGACGACGCGATCGAACGTCCCCGCGTTGCCGCTCGCACGGATTCGGACGATTCGGTTGTACACGATGCCGTTCGCGGGGTCGTCGAACGTGTGGTACGCGTACACGTACGGACCCGCGGGGAACGCGGGGTCGAGGGCGAGGCCGAGGAGGCCCTGTTCCCCGCCCGCGGCCGTGTTCTCGAGGGTGTAGAACGGCTGCGGGAGCAAGGCCCGGTTCTGGATGATGCGGATCGCGCCCGTGAACCGTTCCGCGTAGAAGATGCGGCCGTCCGGGGCGAACGCGAGCGCGACGGGCCAGTTGAGCCCCGTCATGTATTCCTCGAGCTCGCCCCCGTCCTGCGCCGCGTGCGGGAGGATCCATGCGGAGAACCCGGCGAGGAACGCGAGGGCGAGGGCGGTGATCTGCGCCGGACGCACGCCCTCGCAGAAGGGACGCGACGCCATTACCCTTCCGTCGCGTCGATGGACAACGTTTAAGGCCATCGACGCCGGTCGCGGGCGTGGGACTTCCGATGAAGACGGAGGAGTTGCATCGCATCGTCAAGGACGAGCTGGGGAACCGGGGCTACGTCGTCAACCTGCAGACGCACCGCCAGGGCAGCTACGTCGTGGGCAGCGTCCACGTCACGAGCGCGGAGACGGACGAGACCGTCGCGAAGCTCGTCGGCGTGGGAAACGTGGAGGACCTGAACCTGTGCTTCGGGATTGACGCGGAAGGCACCATGCGGGACATCGTCGTGAAAATGCTCGGCGCGTGGGAGGGCGTGCGCGGACTCATGCCGCCAATCGAGTTCAAGGCCCCGAAGCCGTGACGGTTCCGAACGAAGGCGCAACCTAGATATAGCGAGCTCCTGCTGAGAGGACCGAACCGATGGACCCCTCGCGGATTCTCGTCGCACTGGAGGAGCGGGAGAAGTGGCGGGACCGCCGCCAGCGGCTCCAAGCTCGGCTGCGCGCGGTCCAAGCCCAGAAGCGGTACCTCCAGCGGGAGCTCGACGCCGTGCGGCGCCGCGTCGCGCGGCTCGAGGCGCTCGTCGCGGGCTTCGAGGCTCCGCCGCCGAGGGACATGCCCATCATTGCGTTCGAGCACATCCGGTGATCCCATGGAACGTGCATCCGCTGCTGCGTTGGAACTCGCGCGATGGCGGACCCGCCTCCGCGAGGTCGAGGCCGCCCTGCACGACGTCGAGGCGGCCGAAGCGCGCATCGTGGAGGAACTCGCGAAGGTCGATGCGCAGGCGGGGTACTACGATTCGTTGGCGGGGGACATGAAGAAGGACGTGCAGCCCCCGTCCCTCGCGGGCCTCCTCCGCCACCTCCGCTGGTGAGGCCGTGAAGGTCACCTGGGAGGGCAAGACCCTCAACCTGAAGACCGTGTGGATGGAACCGCCGACGGTCCGGATGATCGACCAGCGGCACCTCCCCGCGGAGCTCCGCATTTTCGTCGCGGAATCCCATCGGGACGTCGCGACCGCGATCCGCGAGATGGTCGTGCGGGGCGCGCCCGCAATCGGCGCCGCGGCGGCGTACGGCATGGCGCAGGCCGTCCTCGAGGGCGTGGAACCGGAGGAGGCCGCAGAGACCCTACGCGCGACGCGGCCTACGGGGCACGACCTGTTCTACGCGACCGAGTACATGCTCCGAATGATCGGGCAAGGCGAGGACGCGATCAAGGCGGCGGAAGCGTACGCGCGGCTCGACGAGGAACGGTGCCGGAAGATCGGGGAGCACGGGGAGCGCCTCGTCAGGGACGGCTCCCGGATCCTCACCCACTGCAACGCGGGCGCGCTTGCGTGCGTGGACATCGGGACGGTGACGGCACCCTTGCGGCTCGCCCGTGCGAGGGGGCGGCGGTTCCTCGTCTACGTGGACGAGACGCGGCCGCGCCTCCAGGGCTCCCGGCTCACGGCGTGGGAACTCCTCCAGGAAGGGATCGATCACGTCGTGATCGCGGACAACGCGGCCGGACTCCTGATGGCCCAGGGCAAGGTCGACTTCATCCTCGTGGGCGCGGACCGGATCGCCGCGAACGGGGACTTCGCGAACAAGATCGGGACCTACGAGAAGGCCGTCGTCGCGAAGGAGAACCGCATCCCGTTCTACGTGGCGGCGCCGACGAGCACGATCGACTTCCGCCTCCGGAGCGGGAAGCAGATCCCGATCGAGACGCGGGACGAGGCGGAGGTGTTGCACGTGGGCCCGGCCCGGATCGCGCCGGACGGATCCCGCGCGTTGAAC